>CALWXA010000035.1 GCA_944385395.1 uncultured Oscillospiraceae bacterium
TTGTTTCTGTATGAATCTGCAAGGCAATCCTGTGCGGGACTCATACAGGCTTTCCTGCAAATGGGGCAATTTTACAATGGCGTCTTTTCAAACAATGCAACCATTCGCTGTGCCAATTTGAAGTCGATATTGAGCCGATTTTGTGCCAATACAACTTTCTACAATTTTTTTACAACTTTTGCCCCGAACCAGACGGCACAGGAGGACATCCTATGGAACCCAAAAAGTTAGAAAAACCTCGTAAAAATGGTGCGTTTTCAACATGTCAGGCCGTGACGAAACCGGATGAAGAGACCGGAGGGGTATTCCCCACGATGAAGCCCCTGGATATGCCCAAGGCCGAGAAGAAGGCTGAGGCTGCTCCGGTGGAGAAGGCGGCGGAGGTCATCGACTTCTCCAAGGTGAAGATCGAGCCCCTGTTCTCCGATTTCGTGGATTTTGATACCTTTGCCAAGTCCGATTTCCGGGCGGTGAAGGTGAAGGAATGCGAAGCTGTAAAGAAGAGCAAGAAGCTTTTGAAGTTCGTGCTGGACGACGGTACCGGCACCGACCGGGTGATCCTCAGCGGCATCCATGAGTACTATGAGCCGGAGGAGCTGGTGGGCAAGACCTGCATCGCCATCACCAATCTGCCGCCCCGGCCCATGATGGGCATGGAGTCCTGCGGCATGCTGATCTCTGCCGTACACCAGGAAGAGGGACAGGAAAAGCTGCACCTTCTGATGGTGGACGACCATATCCCTGCCGGCGCCAAGCTGTACTGAGCCTTAGGGGAGCAACCAATCACAAAACAAGGACGGGCGGCCGCAGGCTGCCCGTCCTTTGTCATTGCGGCGGTAAAAAAAGGACCCGCCGGAATGGCGGGTCCTTTTTACAGATGAAGTTGGATTACAGGAAATAACCGACGATGAACAGCAGCAGAGCGACCACGAACACCGTGATGGCGCCGATCTTCCACTTGTTGAACTGCTTGTCCAGAGCGGCCTTTTCCTCTGCAGTAGGCTCAGCGGACTGCATGGTCAGCAGCTCCACATCCACAGCTTCCTGAGGAATGGGACGCTTGCGGACGAAGAAGAAGTAATACAGGATGCAGATGGCATCAAAGGCCAGGTTGTAAGGCAGGGCGTTCATGTCCAGAGCCAGGAAGGCCAGGATCAGATAAGCCACGATGCTGAACCAGGCGCCGAAGGTGCCGAAGGGAACCTTGAAGGGACGCTCCAGATTGGGCTCCTTCTTCTTGAGCATCAGGTAGGAGATGTAGCCGATGATGTAGCAGGTCATCTGGCAGAAAGCGCACATGGTGGCCAGAATGGCGATGGAGCCGGTGGAGATCAGCAGCACACCCAGGACACCCACCACCAGGATGGAGATGTAGGGGGTGTTATACTTGGGATGGAGCTTGCCGAAGGCCTTGGGCATATTGCCGTCGTTGGCCATAACGTACATGTACCGGGCGGGGCCGGTGACGCAGGGGTTCATGGTGGAGAAGTCGCCGCCGAAGGTGATGCCCAGGCACAGCACGATCACAGGAATACCCACGATGCCGGCCACTTCCATGCAGTAAGCGAAGGGAGCAGCAGCCTCGGCCAGACCAGCCAGCTTGTCGGCAGGAGTCAGGCCCACCAGGAACCACTGGAACAGAGCGTTGACGCCGAAGACGATCAGCGGGGACAGGCACAGAGCCCGGGGCAGAGTGACCTTGGGGAACTTAACCTCGGCACCCATACCAACCACGGTCTCAAAGCCGGCGAAGCACCACCAGACCATCAGAACCACGGTGGCGAAGGAAGTCACATCGCTGGGGATGCCGGCCACGGGAGAGGTGAAGTTGGAGAAATCCATCTTGTTGAACACGCTGATGAACCAGACGATGGACACGCCCCAGAAGAAGTACATGGACATGTTCTGCCACTTGCCGGCAAACTCAATGCCGAAGTAGTTCACCGCTACAAACAGCACAAACAGAGCGCTGGCGGTGATGCGGACATCCACGTTCCAGGGAATATTCAGGGCGTTCATCAGGATGCCCCAGTAGTTGGCGAAGGCCAGGGCTTCGGCGCCGCCGATGCCGATCTGCGCCACGGTATAGTTCCAGCTGCAGAACACCGCTACCGGGTAGTTGATGGCACGCTTGGCGTAGGCGTATGTACCGCCGGCCAGAGGCAGTGCTGCGGCCAGCTCACCATAGATGGCGGCAGGCCAGAGGACCAGGAAGAATGCGATAATCGTTGCGACGATGATGGAACTGCCCATGATACCCACCTGGGACGAACCGGTGGTGAACAGACCCACACCAATCACAGCGCCCGCCGTGATGGTGATGCACTCTGGCAACCCCAATGCACGGGTCAGGACTTTGTTTTTGCTTTCGTTCATTTGGTTGACCCTCCTCTTCAGATTCCTTTTTCCTTTCCTCCTCGGATGACCGGGGGCAAAAGGGAAAAGCGACACGATATCTTGTAACACATTGTTCACAATTTTTTTGGTATAAATCAGACATTTTCATAAAAAAGATTTATGCTAAAATGGAAGCATTGCAGAACACCGGTGATGGAGCCAGTATACGTGCGATATATCGAACATGCTGTAGAACATGTGCGGTCAGGCATCGCAGCTTGCTGGCAAGGGCCGAAATACGCTGCAACAGAGAGAACATATATGCGTCTGCCCCCTGCATCCGTACCCGAGGACCCGACAGGAGGCCTCGGGCCCGCCGAATTTTGGCGGCGTTTTGCAAAAGGGGATGAGCAATGTCTTTTTTTATCAGCAATAAGCAAGCCGGACGGGACGGGACGGAGCGCTGCGCCGTACCATTCCTGCTGCCCGCTGCTCCGCTGGAAATGCAGCGCCTGACCATACCCGGCAGCGATGAATTCGGCAGGATCCTGCAGGACATGTTCCAGATCCATAATCCGGGCAGTGAAGACGATTACTACTATTTCCTGCCCAGCGGCGCCATGATGATGATTTATCTGCTTTGTCCCCACCAGAGCGCTGCAGTACTGTGCGGCGCCCTGACCACCATGCGACGCCTTTGCATTCCGGCTGGAAGCAGCGCATTCTGCGTTCGGCTGAAGGCGGGATGCGGCGACTGGCTGTGCGGCAGCGGCGTGTATACCCTGGCAGACCGCAGCGCACCGCTGGCCCAGTATCATCCCGCAGCAGAAAAGCTGCTGCAGGAGCTGATGAGTACCGATTCTTTCCGGGAACGGGGCCTGGCCTTTTTCCGCTTTCTGTCTGCCCAGGAGGCCGGGGCTTATCAGCCCATGGCGCTGCTGCGCCGGTGCGTGGAACTGATCCACAGCCAGTACGGCGTTACCCGGGTGGCGGAGCTGGCCCGGACCATCGGCTGCAGTGAGCGGTATCTCAACCGCATCTTTCAGGAGCGGGTGGGCGTCAGCACCAAGCTGTACAGCGAAATGGTGCAGCTGCAGGCTTCCCTCAACGGAATCCTGACCACCCATCCCAAGTCTCTTTTGAACATTGCCGTCACCTACGGCTATTTTGATCAGACCCATATGAACCGTTCGTATCGCAAATTCCTGGGCTGCACCGCCAGCGATATGCGCTACGCCGATTACCGCAGTATCCATACCGACGAGATCCATATGGACTTTTGAGAAATGAGAGAAGGGGGAAACACCATGAAGAAGTATTTTCTGGGACTGGATCAGGGAACCACAGGCACCACTGCCATCTTGTTTGATGAGAACTGGAAGCTGGTGTCCCGGGGTTATCAGGAGATCCGTCAAATCTATCCCAAGGCCGGATGGGTGGAGCACGATGCCATCGATATCTGGCATGCCACTAAGGCCGCTGTGAAATCCGCCATGGTACAGGCAGGCGCACAGCCCAGCGATATTGCCTGCATCGGTCTGGACCACGAAGGCGAGTCTGTGGTGATGTGGGATAAGCTCAGCGGTGAACCCATCTACAACGCCATCGTCTGGCAGGATCGCCGTACCGCACGGTATGCCGATATCCTGGCAGAAGAGCACGGTGATCTGATCCGGGAGCGTACCTGCCTGATGGTGGACTCCTACTTCAGTGCCCTGAAGCTCCACTGGCTCATGGAGAATGTGCCTGAGGCCAAGAGCCTGCTGGCCCAGGACCGGCTGCTGGCCGGCACCATGGACACCTGGCTGGTGTGGAAGATGACCCACGGCAAGCTCCACGTCACCGACGCCTCCACCGCCTCCCGTACCATGATGCTCAACATGCGCAGCGGCGACTGGGATCAGGATGTGCTGGACATCGTAGGTGTGGACCGCAAGATCCTGCCCACCATCTGTGACAGTGCCATGCTCTACGGCTACACCGATCCCATTGATTTCTGCGGCATCAACGTGCCCATCGCCGGTATTCTGGTGGACCAGCAGGCAGCCCTCTTCGGCCAGGCCTGCATCACCCCCGGCACCATCAAGACTACTTACGGAACCGGCTGCTTCATGCTGATGAACACCGGCGACACCCCGGTCTATTCGCCCAACGGCATCCTCACCACCGTGGCATGGCAGATCAAGGGCAACCGCAGCTATGCTCTGGACGGCGGCATCTACATCTCCGGTGCGGCTACCCAGTGGCTGCGGGACGGCCTGAAGATCATCAAGTCCGCTTCCGAGACGGAAGCCATGGCGCTGGCCGCCGGGAACAACGGAGGACTCTACTTCGTACCCGCCTTCACCGGCCTGGCAGCACCCTACTGGGATTCCTATGCCCGGGGCATGATGATCGGCATTACCGCCGGTACCACCCGGGAGCAGGTGGTGCGGGCCACTCTGGAATCCACGGCTTATCAGGTATGCGATCTGGTGCAGCTGATGCAGAAGGATTCCAACGTGCCCATCACCGTCATGCGCTGCGACGGCGGCGCTACTGCCAACAATTTCCTGATGCAGTTCCAGTCGGATATTCTGGGCATCCCCCTGAATGTGCCGGAGATCATCGACACCACCGCTCTGGGCGCCGCCTATATGGCTGCCATCGGTATCGGTGCTTTCAATTCGCCTGCCGAGCTTACCAGCAAGTGGCGGGTGGATCGGATCTTTGAGCCGAAAATGAGCGTGGATCAGCGGGAATTCCTGCTGGCCGACTGGCACAGAGCCGTGGAACGGGCCAGAAACTGGGCCCAGAGCTGACGGCTGGTTCTGATTTGTACCACCGCTATTGACAGCCCCTCTTTTCGGGCATATGATAAGTTTGCCGGGGGCATTTACGGACATGTTCCTATCCATATCCTGTCTTTCCGGCTATTTTATGAATGATTGATGTGGGAGGTCCTTTGATTATGAGTATGACAAAGCTGTTCAGCCCCGGCCCTGTTATGGTAAAGGACAATGTGCGCCGTGCCCTGCTGCACTACGACATTTGCCACCGCAGCCACGAGTTCGAGGAAATGTTCGTGGATACCCAGGCCAAGATCCTGAAGCTGTTCAACGCCGATGATTCCTACTACAGCGTCATCGTTTCCGGTTCCGGTACTTCCGCCAACGAGACCGTGCTGTCCTCCCTGTTCCAGGAAGGCGACAAGGTGCTGCTGATCCGCAACGGCGTGTTCGGCGAGCGCCTGCTGGAGATCATCACCAAGTATCAGATCCCCCTGGTTGACCTGTCCTTCCCCTGGGCTACCGAGCCGGATATGGCCGTGGTGGAGAAGGCTCTGGCCGAGAACCCCGACGTGAAGGTGGTGGCCATGGTGTTCCATGAGACTTCCACCAGCATGATCAACCCCGTTCATGCCGTGGGCGAGCTGTGCAAGAAGTATGGCAAGATCTTCAGCGTGGACTGCGTGTCCGCTGCCGGCGGCCAGCACATCGACGTGGTGGACAACAACATCGCCATCTGCACCTCCGTGGGCGGCAAGTGCGTGGGCGCCTTCCCCGGCTCTGCCTATGTCTGCGCCCGGAAGGACCTGCTGGAGTCCATCACCGCTGAGCAGTGCAAGAACGTGTACCTGAACCTGTACAAGCACTATCACACCGCTGTGGATTCTCACCAGACCCCCAACACCCCCAACGTCAACCTGTTCTGGCCCCTGAACGTGGCTCTGACCAACATCATTGACGAGACCCTGGATGCCCGCATCGCCCGGTATCAGCGCTGCGCCAAGATCATCCGGGACGGCGTGAAGGCTCTGGGCTGCCGCTTCCTCATCGATGAGGACAAGGCCGCCAATACCGTTACCTCCGTGTTCCTGCCCGCCGGCATCGGCGCTCAGGACTTCATCGATGAGATGGAGAAGCGGGGCTACACCTTCTACATCGGCAAGGGCGACTACGGCAAGCAGGGCATGATCCAGATCGCCAACATGGGCGAGATCTACGAGCAGGATTGCCGCAACATGCTGGAAGTGTTTGAGGTCGTTCTCAACAAGATGAAGAAATAAGCATCTCCCATTCAGGGCCGCTGCCTATGGCAGCGGCCCTGAACTTGTCGCAAAAGGTGACAAGCACCTTTTGCGATACGCAGCAGGCCGCTGCATGCATCATGCGCCCGCTGCAAGCGGACACATGCCACACTTGCGGCCTGAGCGGTATTTTCTCCCACGCACATGTCGCGGGAGAAAATAGATTTTACCTGTTTTGTGGCTTGGAGACGCACACACTTTTATAGTTGAACCATGTGTGGAAGGCCGCTGCTGCAGGCAGCGGCCCTGTTTTTTACAAGGGAGCTGTTGACTTGTGGCCTGTCCCTGTATATACTGAAAGCGCCGCCGCTGTGCGGGATCTTTTCCGAGGAGAGAACATTGTACCATGCGCAAAACAAAAATCATCTGCACCATCGGGCCTGCCTGCAACAATGAGGAGATACTGACCGCCATGTGCCGCAGCGGCATGAATGTGGCACGGCTGAACTTCTCCCACGGTTCCCATGCAGAGCACCTGAAAAACATAGACCTCATCAAACGCGTCCGGGATAAGCTGAATCTGCCCATTGCCATCATGCTGGACACCAAGGGACCGGAATACCGGATCAAGACGTTCCAAAACGGGAAGATCCATCTGGCTCCCGGTGATCCCTTTACCTTTACCACCCAGGATATCGTGGGCGATGAGACCCGTGTGGCGGTAAATTATCCCCACCTGATGGAGGAACTGCAGCCCGGCGATACTATTTTGCTCAATAACGGCCTCCTTTCCTTCCAGGTAGAAGAGGTCCGTGAAACCGAGGCGCTGTGCCGCGTAGTGGCCGGCGGCGATCTCTCGGACCGCAAGAGCATGAACTTCCCCAACAAGGTGCTGCGGCATGAGTTCCTCAGTCAGCAGGACCGGGAGGACATCCTCTTCGGCATCGAAAACGGCGTGGACTTCATTGCCGCATCCTTTGTTTCCACCCGGGAAGACGTGGCGGCCATCCGGCAGCTGCTGGACGAGAATGGCGGCGGGGACATCGGCATCATTGCCAAGATCGAAAACCGCTCCGGCGTCAATGAGATCGAAGCCATCTGCCAGGTGGCCGACGGTATCATGGTGGCCCGGGGCGATCTGGGCGTGGAGATCCCCTATGTGGAACTGCCGGCCATCCAGAAGTACCTGATCCGGAAATGCCGGATGCTGGGCAAGCGGGTCATCACCGCCACGGAGATGCTGGAATCCATGATCCACAACCCCCGTCCCACCCGGGCGGAGATTTCCGACGTGGCCAACGCCGTGTATGACGGCACCTCTGCTATCATGCTCTCCGGCGAGACGGCGGCGGGCAAGTATCCGGCGGAGGCGGTGCGGAATATGGCGGAGATCGCCGCCTATACCGAGGAGCACATCGACTATAGGCGCCGGTTCCATAACACGGAGTTCCAGATGAAAAACACCCTGGATGCCATCTCCCACGCCACCTGCGCCATGGCCATCGATGTGGGGGCCAAGTGCATCGTGGTCAGCTCCATCACCGGACGCACCGCCCGGATGGTGAGCCGTTTCCGGTGTCCTATGGACATCATCGGCACCACCACCGACCGGCGGGTCTGGCGGCAGCTGAACCTCAGCTGGGGTGTGACGCCCATCCTCAGTGAGAAGTATCCCTCCCTGGATGTGGTGTTTTACCAGGCCATGCGCCAGGCCAAGGAAGTGCTGCAGCTGGAGCAGGGCGACAATGTGGTCCTCACCGGCGGGCGCATCGACGCAGGCCCCGGCAGCACCAACACCATCAAGGTGGAGACGGTGGACTGACAACGACATACAAGGATCCCCCGGACAGCATCTGTCCGGGGGATTTTGGCGTGAAGCAGGGAAGGAAAGACGCTTTACAAGTCGCTGGAAAAGCGATATACTGATAAGGCTTTGGCAAAGGAGGAGGGAAAGACATGCGCACCCACACCAACGACCTGGGACGGGACCACGTACCCACCCTGGTGCTGCGTCTGGCCATTCCCACCATGCTGGCACAACTGGTGAATGTGCTCTACAGCATTGTGGACCGTATCTATATCGGCAACATCCCGGAAGTGGGCAAGCTGGCCTTGGCCGGCGTAGGGGTCTGCGGCCCCATCGTGACGCTGTTGGGCTCTTTCGCCTCGCTGGTAGGGCTGGGCGGTTCTCCCATCATGGCCATGCGCATGGGCGCCGGGCGAAAAGAAGAGGCCCAGCGGATCCTCAACACTTGTTTTTTGCTGCTGCTGATGCTGTCGGTGGTGCTTACCGGCGGCTTCCTGCTGGCCAAGGACCATCTGCTGCAGTGGTTCGGCACCAGCCCCAGCACTTTTGGATATGCCGATACGTATCTCACCATCTACACCGCCGGTACCATATTCGCCCTGATGGCTACCGGTATGAGCAGCTTTCTCATCTGCCAGGGGTTTTCCGGCCTGGGTATGGCCACGGTGACGTTGGGTGCAGTGCTGAATATCGTGCTGGATCCGGTGTTCATCTTCCTGCTGGACATGGGGGTAGCGGGAGCTGCAGTGGCTACCGTGATCTCTCAGTTGGCCTCCTGCCTCTTCGTGCTGCTGACTTTGCGGCGCAAGTCCATGCCGGTGCCCCTGGGCATCCATGGATTTGACCGGCATGTGGTGGGCCGGGTACTGGCATTTGGCCTTTCGCCCTTCCTCATCATTGCCACCGACAGCATTCTGCTGATCGTCCTCAACACCGTGCTGCAGCACTACGGCGGACCGGGACTGGGGGATACCCTGGTGACCTGTGCCACCATCGTGCAGAGCTATCTGCTGCTCATCACCATGCCCATGGGCGGTATGACCCTGGGTACCCAGCCGGTGGTGAGCTTCAACTACGGAGCTGGAAAGCCGGACCGGATCCGGCAGGCTCTGAAAACCATTGTGGGTCTGTGCCTGCTGTTCTGCGCCATTATGATGATACTGACCCACACCGTGTCCCAGTACTTTGTGGCGCTGTTTACCGATGACGGGGAGATCATTGCCCGCAGCGTGGGGTATATCAAGATCTTTACCGCCATGATCCTGCCCCTGGCAGTACAGTATCCGCTGGTGGACGAGGCCACGGCCCTGGGAAGGGTGCGGCTGGCCCTGTTCTGTTCACTGTTCCGCAAGACCATTTACCTGCTGGCCTTGCTGCTGCTGCCGGCGCTGGTGTATGTGGAGGCTACCTTCTGGTCTGAACCCATTGCCGACGTCATTGCCGCCACGGTGACCACCATCCTCTTCCTGCGGATGCTGCCCCGCGCCCTGCGGCAATGTGAAGCCGCTCCTACCATATAACAATAGAGCACCCGCCGCTTACTGCGGCGGGTGCTCGTTTTTCAGGACTGTTCCGTAGGATGCTTCAGGGCGGAAGGGGCCAGGATCAGGGTCAGAAGCCCCACGGCCTTCTGGGTATCCTTTCGATCCAATGCGTCCACCAGACGCATATGGTTCCGGGCGCTGGTAAGCTGTCCGGTCTCCGTTTCCTGAATGAAGGTGCTGATGTTTTCCCGGATGCATTTGAGAAACAGGCTCTGGATGCTGGCGTACATCATCTCATAGAGCTTGTTGTTGGTGCATAGGCTCAGCTGGTAGTGAAAGTCATAGTCCCGCTGGACAAATTCGTCCAGATCGCCCCGGGCGGCGGCTTCACACAAAAGCTCCCCGCACCGCCGCAGCCGGACCAGCTGCTCCGGCGTGGCCCGGACCACCGCCAGGCGGACGCAGCTGCGCTCCATGTCTGTGCGGAACTCGTGGAGGTCGGCGCCGATGGTATCCCGGGCGGCCAGCACATCCCCCAGATCCGTGAGGTTGGAAAAGCTCAGCTCCCGGACGAAGCTGCCTTCGCCCACCCGGATCTCCACAATACCCATGTTGCTCAGCCGCTGCAGCGCCGAACGCACCGAGTTGCGGCTGACCCCGTAGAGCTGGGCAAGCTGATGCTCCGAGGGCAGCTTGTCCCCGGCGGTGAACTCCCCGTCCACCAGGATCCGCCGCTTCAGGTCTCCAAACACCTGCTGTGTCACGCTGGATCGCCGGATCTTCTGTACCGTGGAACTGTCCATAGCCCGGTCTCCTTTCCAATGTTTTTCACCATTATAGCACACCTCCTGCCGCCGTGTCATCCAATTTCCCGGCGGGAGAAATCCGGCATTGACACAGGGTGGCGGGCTTGCTACAATGAGGCTGTAGGTTGTCCTACAACATACGGAATAAAGGAAACAGTCGCTGCACATACAGCAGCATGGAAAAAGGAAGGAGCGGCGGTATGAAGATCACCAGCGTGGATATCATCAAGCTATTCAAGAAGCCCAGTGAACAGTGTGAGATCGGCGTGGCGGGGCCCTGGCATCCCATCATTGTGCGAGTCAATACGGATGAGGGGATCTACGGCTACGGCGAGATCGGCCTGGCCTACGGCATCGCCCAGAACGCCGGGTATGGCATGGGTATTGACTTTGCCAAGTGCATCATCGGCATGGATCCGCTGGGCAGTGAGGCCATCTGGAACAAGCTTCACCGCCAGACCTTCTGGGGCATGGGCAACGGCGGCGTCATCATGGCGGGCATCTCCGGTATCGACATCGCCCTGTGGGATATCAAGGGCAAGTACTACAACGCACCGGTATATCAGCTGCTGGGCGGCAAGACCAACAGCCGCCTGCGCACCTATGCCAGCCAGCTGCAGTTTGACTGGGGTCTGGTGGCCCGGAACCTCAGCGATCCGGCGGATTATGCCGAGGCTACCCGGAAGGCCATGGCCGACGGCTTTGACTGTGTGAAGGTGGACCCCATCGCCTATGATGAGCACGGCGTATGGTACGGACGGAACAACCGGGGCATCCTGCAGCGGGATCAGATCAAGATGGCGGTGGATCGTGTGGCGGCCATGCGGGAGGCCGGCGGCCCGGACCTGGACATCATCATCGAGCTCCACGCCCTTACCGACACCAATACATCCATCCAGCTGGGCCAGGAGCTGGAGAAGTTCAACTGCTTCTACTATGAGGAGCCTACCTCGCCCATGAATCCGGCCCTGTTCCGGGAGATCTCCGCCAAGGTGAAGATCCCCCTGGCCACCGGTGAGCGGGTCTACAGCCGCTGGGGCTACCGGCCCTTCCTGGAGGACCGTTCCATTCAGGTGATCCAGCCGGATCTGTGCAACACCGGCGGCATCACCGAGGGCAAGAAGATCTGCGACATGGCCCATGTCTACGACATCGGCGTGCAGGGGCACTGCTGCGGCTCTCCCATCTCCACCGCTGCCACGCTGCAGCTGGAGGCGGTGATCCCCAACTTCGTAATCCATGAGCTCCACGCCAGCGCCCTGCTGCCGGACAATATCGCCACCTGCAAGTACAACTATGTGCCCAAGGACGGCTACTATGAGATCCCGGAACTGCCGGGCATCGGTCAGGAACTGACAGAGGAAGCCCTGGCCAACAGCGACATCATCACCATTCGATAAAGCATGCGGAGACTGCCCGGCGGGAGAATTTTTCTCGCCGGGCAGTATCACATTCCTGCTTGCGGAGAGGGGAGCTTTTCCGTATAATAGGGGCAAGATTTGCGGCAGAAGGAGAAGCGGGCCTATGTCAAAAGATACCTTTTGGAGTCCCTCAGGCGGAAAAAACAACCGGATCTTCACCAGCCTGCAGGAGGCCTATGATAAGCTGCAATGCATCGTGGACAATTCCTACGACGGCATATATATCACCGATGGCAATGCCAACACCCAATGGGTGAATCCTGCGTATCTGTCCATCAGCGGCCTGACGGAAGAGGATGTACTGGGCAAGAACATGTGGGATCTGGAGCGGGAAGGGATCATCAGCCGCTCCGGCACCCTGCTGGCCATCGCTCAGCGTAAGGCGGTGACCCTGCAGCAGACTTTCCGGACCGGAAAGCGGGCTCTCATCACCAGCACCCCCAGCTTTGATGACTACGGTGATATCATGATGGTGGTCACCAATGTCCGGGATATGACGGAATTCTACGCCCTTCAGGAAAAGTACCAGGAGGCCCAGGAGCGCTACAGCACCGAGATCGAGCTGGCCCGCAAGCAGGTGCTGGAAGGGGCCGACCTCATTGCTGCCGATCCCAATACCCTGTCGGTGCTGCGTCTGGTGGAGCGGGTGGCCATTCTGGATACCACCGTACTGCTTACCGGCGAGACCGGCGTGGGCAAGGAAAAATTCGCCCGCTACATCTATAAAAACAGCGCCCGGCGGGAAGAGCGGTTCATCACCGTCAACTGCGGGGCGATTCCCCCCAACCTGGTGGAAAGCGAACTGTTCGGCTATGAAAAAGGTGCCTTTACCGGCGCCGTCCGGGACAAGATGGGCCTTTTTGAGCTGGCCCACCGGGGCACCATCTTTCTCGATGAGATCGGCGAGCTGCCTCTGGAGATGCAGGTGAAGCTGCTGCGGGTGCTGCAGGAGCGCCAGATCCAGCGGGTAGGCGGCACCAAGCCGGTGCCGGTGGACGTGCGGGTCATCGCCGCCACCAACCGGGATCTGGGAGAGATGGTCCGCAGCAAGAATTTCCGGGAGGATCTATTCTACCGTCTCAATGTGGTGCCCATCACCATCCCGCCCCTGCGGGAGCGCCGGGGGGATATCGTTCCCTTTGCCGACGCTTTCCTGGAAGAGCTGAACAGGAAGTACGGCTTCAAAAAGGAATTCACCACCTCCGCCCTTCAGGCTATGGAGGAATACAACTGGCCCGGCAACGTTCGGGAACTGAAAAACGTGGTGGAGCGGGTGGTGATCCTGTCCACGGAGGACAAGATCTGCGCCACGGATCTGCCCTTCTGCTCCCAATGGTCCCCCATTGGCCATCCTGTCCTGCGGGATGAGCCCATCGACCTGAAGCTGGAAGTGGCCCGGTTTGAGGACCACTACATCCGCCAGGCCTATGAAAAGTATGGCAACGTCCGGGACGCTGCTGCCAGCCTGGGGATGGACTCCTCCACCTTCGTCCGCAAACGGCAGAAATACCAACAGTTGCTGCAAAAATGAAACATGCTGCAAAATTGCAGCGATTGTCAATTTTTTACCAAATAAAGCGCATCAGAAAAATGCCTGGCCTGCATCCCCCTGGGATATTGCTGCAAAAATGCAGCAATATCCCAGGGGGATGCCCCATAAGAAGGGCCGAAAGAAGGGGAAAAAGCGGGAATATCGAAAGTTGGCACGGGTCTTGCATTATAAAAGGGGCAGAGAACCTGAGTTTCGGAAGGAGGCCTGTAGGGCGGTTTCCGGATGGAGACAGGGGATCAGAGGAAAATCAGAGAGAGAGGTGTCATCATGGATCAAATGACGAAAAACACCGGAAAAGTGCGGGTCAGCGCCATTGTATTGGTGGTGTGCCTGCTGGCCATGATCGTTTCGTCCGTCATCGGACAGCAGATCCAGACCAGCGGCGGCAGCGTCCGCACCGAAGAAATCACCTTTACCACCGACGTGGGAGCAACCAGCCATGCCAAGCTGTACATCCCGGAGACGGCTACTGCTGAAAATCCTGCTCCGGCTGTGCTGCTGTGCCACGGCTACACCGCATCCCTGGATGCCATGGAACCCAACGCCATTGAGCTTTCCCGCCGGGGCTATGTGGTCATGGCGCTGGATATGTACGGCCACGGCGAGTCCACCCTGCCGCCTGACGGCTACAGCCAGGTGGAGATGGGCAGCGTGGAGAACTATGCCCCCGACCTGGGCTCCTACTCTGCCCTGCAGGAGTTTGCCAAGTATGACTTCGTGGACCTGACCAAGATCGGCATGCTGGGCCACTCCATGGGTACCGCTGCCATTCAGGAAGGCGCTTACCTGGCCTATGCCAAGTGGACCAACATCTATAACGCTGCTCTGGCTGAGTACACGGCTTCCGGTATGGATGCTGCTACCGCTGCCGGCGCCGCTTACATGGATGCCATGAACGCCGGCATCGTGCTGCCTTCTTCCATGGTTCTGACCGGCTACAACTACAATGTGCGTAACCGAAACGACCTGACCTACATCGGCGTTACCGCAGAGAACGGCGTGTTCCCCCTGTATGCCGCTCCTGTGAATATGTGCACCATCCAGGCTACTTACGATGAGTTCTCCGGCTTCCTGTGGGGCGTGGAGGATTCCAGCCAGTACACCACCAGCTTCAAGTTCGCCTACGGCACCGGCGGCGCCACCAACGTGCCCTCCGGAACTTACTTCATGTACGGCGATGCCAGCGCTACGCCCCTGACCCGTGAGGAAGCCGTAACTGCCGCTGCCTCCGCCGCCCTGACCATGGTGCCCATCCGGGCTGCCTTCTCCTTCGAGGGCACCCACTCCGACACCTACTACGATGAGACGGCCATCAGCTACGGCATCGACTTCCTGGACATCACCCTCCGGGGCGGTGAGAGCACCATCGATCCCACCGATCAGGTGTGGCACGACCGTGCCGCCTGCGGTCTTGTGGGCCTCATTGCTACCCTGGTAAGCTTCGGGGCTCTGGCTCTCACCCTGCTGAAGGTGCCCTTCTTTGCCACCATCGTCAAGGCTGAGCCCAAGTCCATCAGCACCTGCGACAAGGGCAGCCATGTGGTGCGCTATGCCATTATCTTCCTCATCTGCCTGGTGGTGGCGCCCCTGCTGTACTACTTGCTCATCGGTTATCCTTACTACATGCAGCCCCAGTGGTTCATGTTCCAGACCAAGTTCATGCCCAATGAGTTCTTCAACATGGCGCCCATGAACTCCCTGATGCTGTTCAACCTGGTGGTGGGCGGCATTCTGCTGGTGATCTATGTGGTGGTGTTCCTGATCCAGGGCAGAAAGGACGGCTACGGCTGGGAAAATACCGGCCTGAAGCTGCCTGTGGTGCAGGTGCTCAAGAGCCTGCTGCTGGCTGCCATCTCCTTCGGCGTCATCTACGCCGTGGTGTATGCCTGCTATGCCTTCTCCGGTACTTACTTCTCCTTCTTCAAGTTCAACATCATGCCTATGGATGCTGCACACTGGGAGGCCTTCTTCAAGTATCTGCCGGTATGGCTGCTGTTCTTCCTGCTGGTGAGTGTGATCTACAACACCTTCACCCGCATCAACAACGCCCCCGCCTGGGTGAACTATGTGCTCATCGCCATCGCCTCCTGCGGCGGCCTGGCCATCATGTTCGCCTATGACTACGGTACCCTGTTCGCCACCGGCGTCCGGGGCATCCTGACCATCCCCGGCACCACCTCCGAAGAGTGGCTGGCTACCGTGGGTATGTCCTTCCCCCCTGCACTGGCTGGCATTATGTGCTTCGGCCTGCTGTTCATCCTGCCCCTGTCTGCCATCGGCAGCCGGGTGCTGTTCAAGAAGACCGGCTCTGCCTGGTTGGGCGGCTTCCTGACGGCTTTCGTGGTGCTGACCTTCACCATTTCCCACATGGTCATCTCCATCTGACAGAATAACCAGCATTGAGAACAAAAAAGATGTAACCCTTCCCGGGGACGGGCCCCAGGCCCGTCCCCGGCGCAGCAGAACAAAGAAGAAAGGAAGATCGTTATGGCATTAATGACCGGCGAACAATATATTGAATCCATCCGCAAAATGAACATGCAGGTTTACATGTTCGGCAAAAAGGTGGAGTGTCCCGTGGATGACCCCATTCTGCGCCCGTCCCTGAACTCCGTGCGCATGACCTATGATCTGGCCCAGATGCCCGAGTATGAGGACCTGATGACCGCCGTGTCTCCCTACACCGGCAAGAAGGTGAACCGATTCACCCATATCCATCAGTCCACCGGCGACCTCATCAAGAAGGTGAAGATGCAGCGTCTGCTGGGTCAGAAGACCGCTGCCTGCTTCCAGCGCTGCGTGGGCATGGATGCCTTCAACGCCGTGTTCTCCACCACCTATGAGATCGACAAGAAGTACGGCACTTCCTATTTCCAGAACTTCCAGAAGTTCATGACCTACGTACAGGACAAGGACCTCACCGTGGACGGCGCCATGACCGACGTCAAGGGCGACCGTTCCAAGGCCCCCCATGCTCAGGAGGATCCGGATCTGTTCCTGCATGTGGTGGAGCGCCGTCCCGACGGTATCGTGGTCCGGGGCGCCAAGGCCCACCAGACCGGTATCCTCAACTCCCACGAGGTGCTGGTAATGCCTACCATCTCCATGGGTCCCGACGATAAGGACTATGCTGTGTCCTTTGCTGTCCCCGTGGATACCAAGGGTATCTTCATGATCATCGGCCGTCAGTCCTGCGACACCCGGAAGCAGGAGAACACCCAGCTGGATGTGGGCAATGCCCAGTTCGGCGGCGTGGAGGCCCTGACCGTGTTTGACGATGTGTTCGTTCCCAATGACCGCATCTTCCTCAACGGCGAGACCGAGTTCGCCGGCATGATGGTGGAGCGTTTCGCCGGCTATCACCGCCAGAGCTACGGCGGCTGCAAGGTGGGTGTGGGCGACGTGCTCATCGGTGCCGCTGCCGTGGCTGCCGACTACAACGGCGCTGCCAAGGCCAGCCACATCAAGGATAAGCTCATCGAGATGACCCATCTCAACGAGACCCTGTACTGCTGCGGCATTGCCTGCTCCGCTGAGGGCCATCCCACCGAGAGCGGCAACTACATCATCGACCTGCTGCTGGCCAACGTGTGCAAGCAGAATATCACCCGCTTCCCCTATGAGATCGTGCGTCTGGCTGAGGACATTGCCGGCGGATTGATGGTCACCGCTCCCTCTGAGGCTGACTTCCGGGATCCCAAGCTGGGCCCGGTCATCGACAAGTATCTCAAGGGCGTGGGCAACGTCTCCACCGAAAACCGTCTGCGCATCATGCGTCTCATTGAGAACCTGGCTCTGGGTACTGCCGCTGTGGGCTATCGTACCGAGTCCATGCACGGCGCCGGCTCTCCTCAGGCGCAGCGCATCATGATCGCCCGCCAGAGCAATCTGGAGCACAAGAAGCAGCTGGCCAAGTCCCTGGCCCAGATCAAGGACTAATAAACTCTTTCAAGCGAGGTACTTGTTATGATCCAGGAGATCGAAAAAGTCATCCACCAACAGATCCGCCCCCAGCTGGCTACCCATGGCGGCAACATACGGGTGCTGAGCTTTGAAGACGGCGTAGTTCGCTTTGAACTGCTGGGCCGCTGCTCCGGCTGTCCGGCTGCCAACATCACCACGGAAGAGCTGATCCGGGAAACGCTCCGGCAAGAGGTAGCTGCCGTACAAGACGTGGTGCTGGTGGAAGAGGTGGATGAGGACCTGGTAGCCCAGGCCCGGGCCATCCTCCGCAGGCCCCGGTGCTGATGACGGCAGGCATCAAATACTGCGGCGGCTGCAACCCGCGATATGACCGGGGAGCAGCCGCCCGGCAGTTCCAGACTCAGTTTCCGGAGCTGTCCTGTTCTCCCGCCCGGACGGGAGAGCACTATGATCTGCTGCTGGTGCTGTGCGGCTGTACGGCACGGTGTGCAGATATTGCCGGCCTGGAGGCCTCCAAGGTCTGCTGGGTCTGCAGGCAAGAAGAAATACCCACAGCCGTGGAGGCGCTGGAGGCCTTGGCACGGCATTCGAATCGCAAGGAGTGATGGTTTTGGATTGGAAAGCATATTATGAGGCCCATATTACCGACGCAGCGCAGGCAGTGCAGCACATCAAATCCGGTGACCGGGTGGTGCTGGGCCATGCGGTAGGCGAGCCTCCCTATCTGGTGGACGCCATGGTGGCCAACGCCGCCGCCTATGAAAACGTGGAGATCGTCCACATGGTGGCCAAGGGCAAGGCTGAATACTGCAAGCCGGAGTACGCAAAGAACTTCCGGCACAACGCTATGTTTGTGGGTCCCACCACCAAGGAGGCCATCGCTCAGGGCAGAGGTGATTTCACCCCCTGCTTCTTCTCAGAGGTGCCCCAGCTGTTTGCCACGGATCTACCTCTGGATGTGGCCCTGGTACAGGTAACGCCGCCCAATGCGGAGGGCAAGTGCTCCCTGGGCGTATCCGTGGACTACACCCTGCCTGCCATCCGCTGCGCCAAGACCGTCATTGCCCAGGTCAATGCCTGCATGCCCTGGACAGAAGGGGAGAGCCTGGTGGATGTGACGGACATTGACTGGTTCGTGCGTCACGATGAACCCATTATCGCCAACCAGCCTCCCAAAATCGGACCGGTGGAAGAGGCCATCGGCCGGAATGTGGCCTCCCTGGTACCCGACGGCGCCACGCTGCAGCTGGGTATCGGCGCCATTCCTGACGCTGTGCTGCTGTTCCTGAAACATAAGAAGGATCTGGGCATTCACTCTGAGATGTTCTCCGACGGCGTGGTGGAGCTGGCAGAGGCCGGGGTCATCACCAACGCCAAGAAGACCCTGCATCCCGGCAAGTATGTGGCCACCTTCCTGATGGGCTCCCAGCGTCTGTATGACTTCGCCAACAACAACCCTGACGTCTATATGGCGCCGGTGGACTACGTCAACGATCCCTTTGTCATTGCTCAGAATGACAACATGATCTCCATCAACTCCTGTGTGCAGGTGGATTTCATGGGCCAGGTGGCCTCTGAGACCATCGGTCAGACCCAGATCTCCGGTACCGGCGGCCAGGTGGACTTCATCCGGGGCGCTGCCCGCAGCAAGGGCGGCAAGGCCATCATCGCCATGCCCTCCACCGTAAAGGGAAAGATCTCCAAGATCGTGCCTCAGCTGGACAACGGAGCTGCCGTCACCACTTCCCGCAACGATGTGGACTATGTGGTCACCGAATACGGCGTGGCCAAACTGAAAGGCCGTACCCTGCGCCAGCGGGCCCAGGCCCTCATCGCCATTGCCCACCCGGATTTCCGGGAAGAACTGATGGAAGAGTTCCATCGCCGCTTTCCCGGCTGAGCCCCAATAAACAACAAGAACGTATATGGGACACACCGTCCCATATACGTTCTTTCTGCGGCTATTACCCTTATTTATAAGGAACTTTGAACAAAGAAGGAAGAAACAGCTATGTACCCAGCCAAAACCGTGGCCCTGTCTGCCGGAGGAAAGACAGGGAAGATCCCGTTCCGTGGAGAACTGGCCCTGTGCATTGTAGCGGTGCTCAACAGCTTCGCCGTGGAGCTGATGCTCTACAGCGGAGCCGGAACCTCCTCCATCTCCGCAACGCCCTATGCCCTGTCCCTGATCCTTCCGGGACTGAGCCTGGGCACCTGGACGTATATTTTCCAGACGACTCTCGTGGCGGTGCTGATGCTGCTGCGGAAACGATTCGTACCGGAATATCTGCTGGCCTTTGCGGTGGGGATGGCCTTTAGCAAAATGCTGGATGTACACGCCCTGTGGATGACCCAGCTGCCTCTGACGCCGCTGCTGCGGTGCGTGTATTTCGCCGTCAGCTTTGCAGCCCTGACGGTAGGCATCGCCCTTTCCAACCACTGTAAGCTGCCCATCATTCCCACGGACCTTTTTCCCCGGGAACTGGCCCAGATCCTCCGCTGCCCCTATCAGCGGGTGAAGACCCTGTTCGACCTGGGCTGCCTGACGGTGACGGTGGTGCTGATGGCAGTGTTTGTCCATCATCTGGCAGGCATCGGCGTGGGTACGGTGCTGTGCGCTTTGGCCATGGGCCGCTCCATCGCCTGGATGGGCCGGCAGCTGGACCGGTATTTCGTATTCCACTCCTTCCTGGAGCGGTCTGCTTCCCGGCAGGCGCTCTGACAGACCTTCAGTGCTTCCGGCCGGAAGCGCTGGGGATCTGCAGCTGACTGCGGTATTTGGCCACAGTCCTGCGGGAGACCGGATATCCGGCGGCGGTGAGCTGCCGGCTCAGGGCCTCGTCGGACAGTGGCTGTTCCTCTGCTGCGATCAGTTGCCGCAAGGCCTCCTTTACCTCCTGGGCGGAGGTGTCGCTGTCCTGATTGGCCTCCAGACGGCGGGGGAAGAAAAAGCTCAGGGGATAGAGCCCCCGGCTGCACTGGAGATATTTATCCTTCAAAGCACGGCTCACCGTGGATTCATGGACCCCCAGATGTTCCGCTACAGCCGCCATGGTCAGCGGCTGGGGATGAGGCTGGTCCAGCAGGAAAAAGGCCTTCTGCCGCTGGGCAATATACCGGGCGCAGCGAAGGATGGTGTCGCTGCGCTGGCAGATGGTCTGCTGCAGCCAGGTGGCCTGCTTGAGCCGGTCATTGAGATAGGCTTTCACTTCCGGCCCGTGATCTTCCTGCAGCAGACCCAGATAGTAGGAGTTGAAGTGCAGGGAGGGGGCCGGGTCCCGATACAGCTGTACCGCAAGCTCGCTGCCCTCCCGGGTAATGAGAATGTCGGGCACCACATAGGCAGTGGCGGAGCCTCCGGCAAAGGCCAGTCCCGGCCGGGGATTCAGGGCCCGGATCCGCTGACAGCTCTGACGCACCTGGTCTTCCGTACACTGGAGGGCCTTGGCAATGTGGTGGTAGTGGTGCCGGGACAGATGCTCCAGATACTCTCCTGCGATGGTCACCGCCAGGGTGTCCACCGGCTCCTGAGCGAGCAGCTGCAGCTGCAGGCAATGGGCAAAACCCCGGGCGCCTACGCCCACAGGGTCCAGAGACTGGATGATCTCCAGCGCCTGCTCCAGCAGGGGCAGGGGGAAGGCGGAGGCCCGGGCCAGTTCCGGCAGCGGTTCATCCAGCCAGCCGCTGGGGCACAGGCTGGAGATCAGGAAGATGCAGGCGGCATACAGCGGCGCAGACATGGAGGATTCGTCCAGCTGTCCCAGCAGGTGGCGGTACAGAGACTCCTGTTCCCACTGCTGGTCAGGGATCATGCGTTCCTTTTCCTCGCTCTCATGCTGATAGCTGCGGTTCTGGGGATCGCTGGCGTACAGCCACTGCAGCCGCTCCGCCAGCTCCGGCTCCGGAGCCGGGCCCTGGGGCTCGTCCCGGTCCAGAAGAGGGTTTTCCGCCAGGACATTGTCCAGATATTCAGAAAGCTCCTGAGCGTTCATCTGCAGAAGCTCCATGGACTGGATCATCTGGGGTGCAATGGTCTGTATTTGCTTTTGGGTGATCTGCAGATCCATCCGGCAGTTTCCCTCCTTTCCCGACAGGTGCTGCGCTGGTGGAACCCATTATACCGTTTTTCTGCCGGATTGTACAGGAAAACCATGCGGCAGGCGCCGCCCGAAATGGGCAGGCGCTTTTTTGCTGTCCACACGGCGGGCGCTGCACAGGAAATGGGCGATTTTCAAATACCTCTGCGGATACCTATACTATTTAACGCTTGACTTTCTGTCATACGATAAATATAATAGGCACACACGGAGGTGGCAGGAAGATGAAAATGGGCAGACCCAAAGCGGACAACGCAAAGCGGAAGGCCGTCACCGTCCGGCTGTCCGAGAGTACATATAATCGTCTGGCGGCCCATGCCGCCCAGCGCAAGGCCACTATGACGGATGTGGTACTGCGCAGTCTGGAAGAATATCTGGCCAGACAGAAGTAAGAAGAGGAAGGAGGCAGCGCCATGACAGAGATCACCAGCCGTACCAATCCGCGCCTGGTCCATATCAGGAAGCTGGCAGGCTCTGCCGGGCTGCGGCGCAGCAGCGGAACCTTTTTGTGCGACAGCCGCAAGCTGCTTTCCGAGGCCATACAGGCAGGATGGGAGATTGTGCAGGTGGTCAGCACCCATGAGGTGACTTTGCCGCCGCTGCCTGCGGGTACGGAGGAGATCCGGGTACCCCGGGATGTGATGGAATCCATTTCCCCCATGAAGACCCCCCAGGGGGTATTGTGCATCTGCCGTCTGCCGGATCAGACCCTGCCCCGGCAGCTGACGGGGCAGCGCTACGTGGTGCTGGATGGGGTGCAGGATCCCGGGAATGTGGGCACCGTACTGCGTACGGCGGATGCTTTTGGCTGCAGCGGTCTGATTTTGCTGCCGGGCTGCGCCGATCCCTTTGGACCCAAAACCGTGCGGGCCTCCATGGGGGCGGTGTTCCGCTGCCCGGTGTGGACCGCCGGACCGGAGGAGCTGGAAAGGACCCTGGAAAAAAGCGGGATCCCGCTGTATGGCGCCGCCCTGCGGCAGGACACACTGGATGTGCGGCAGGTGGATCTCAAGCGTGGGGCCCTGGCCATCGGCAGTGAGGGACGGGGCTTGTCGGAAGATGTGCTGCGCCGCTGCCACGCCACCATCCGGATCCCCATGGAACCCAAATGCGAATCCCTGAATGCGGCGGTTGCCGCCGCCATACTGCTGTGGGAGGCATATCGCTGAAAGGAGGCGCCATGTCGGCTTTGAAATATTGGGTCTGGCTGGCGGAAGTGCCGGGCCTGGCCCATGCCAATCGCTGGCAGCTGCTGGCTCATTTCCACAGCCCTGAGGAGATCTATTGCGCCGACCGGCAGCAGCTGCTGCTGTGTCCCGGCATAACCGAAGCCCAGGCAGACCTGCTGGATAAGCGGGATCTGGACCAGGCGGAGGAGATCCTCAGCCGCTGTGCCCAAAAGGATATTTTCATTGTCACGGCGCAGGATGCTGCCTATCCCCACCGTCTGCGGGAGATCTACGATGCTCCCTTGCTGCTGTACGGAAAGGGCTCCATGCCTCTGTTTGATGAAGAGGCGGCCATTGCCGTGGTGGGTACCCGGCACAATACGCCTTACGGACTTCAGTGTGCCGGAAAGCTGGGCTATCAGCTGGCCCGGCAGGGTGCTGTGGTGGTATCGGGCCTGGCCCACGGCATCGATGCGGCGGCCCATGAAGGGGCGCTGCGTGCCGGCGGTTTTGTAGCCGGTGTCCTGGGCTGCGGCGTGGATGTGGTGTATCCTGCCAGCAGCCGCAGATTGTATGAAGATGTAGCGGCTGCCGGTGTGCTGCTGTCGGAGTATCCGCCGGGTACCCGGCCTCTGGGCTGGCATTTTCCCGCCCGGAACCGGATCATCAGCGGCCTGAGCATTGCCGCCGTAGTGGTGGAAGCGCCCCAGGGCAGCGGTGCACTGATCACCGCCGACCTGGCGCTGCAGCAGGGCAGGGATGTGTTCGCCGTCCCCGGGCCCATTGATGCACCCGAGAGCTGGGGCTGCAACCGCCTGATCCGGGACGGCGCCGGGCTGGCTGCGGAGGCCTGGGATATTCTGGAGCCCTACTGCGGACGGTTTCCCCATCGCCTGCACCGGAACTCATCCCCGGTGCCCCACCGGCCTTTTGTCCAGCCGCAGGAGGAAGAACCGGCCGCTGTGGTGGAAGAGGAAGTGCTGCCGCAGGTGCAGCGTGCAGATTTGTCCCCGGACCAGCAGTGCCTGCTGCAGGCGCTGGAGCGGGAAGGCGGTAAGCTGGCCGATGAGCTGGCGGAGGAGACGGAGCTGGCCATCCGGCAGGTGCTCTCGGCGCTGACGCTGCTGGAGATTGACGGCTATGTCCGTCAGGAAGGACCCGGCCGCTTTGTGCGGACCGTGGAGATCATAGACGGGAAGAAGGAAGGATAGTATGACGAAAAAGGCTGCAAAAGACCTGGTGATCGTGGAGTCCCCGGCCAAGGCAAAGACCATCGGCAAATATCTGGGGAAGGATTACGAGGTCAAGGCCTGTATGGGACATCTCCGTGACCTGCCCAAAAGCGTGATGGGCGTGGACGTGGAGCATGATTTTGAACCGAATTATCGGCCTATCAAGGGCAAGGAAGATATCATCAAGGACCTGAAAACCTCTGCCAAGAACGCCGGCATCGTATACCTGGCCACCGACCCTGACCGGGAAGGCGAAGCCATCAGCTGGCACCTCAAGCAGCTGCTGGATCTGGACGATGACAAGGCCCGGCGTGTCACCTTCAACGAGATCACCAACAAGGTGGTCAACGACAGCATCCGCCATCCCCGGGCCATTGACCAGGATCTGGTGGATGCCCAGCAGGCCCGTCGGATTCTGGACCGGATCGTGGGCTATCAGCTCTCGCCGCTGCTGTGGAAGAAGATCCGCCGTGGTCTTTCCGCCGGACGGGTCCAGTCCGTGGCCATGCGATTGGTGGCGGACCGGGAAAAGGAGATCAAGGATTTTGTGCCCCAGGAATACTGGTCTTTGGACGCTCTGCTGCAGAAGGACGGCGGCGCAGCGTTCAAGGCCCATTACTACGGCCGGGACGGCAAAAAGTATGAGCCCGCTTCCGCCGATGAGGTGGAGGCCCTGCGCCAGCAGCTTTTGACCCTGCCCTTCGCCGTTAAATCGGTGAAACGGGCTGACAAGCAGCGTTCCCCCTCGCCTCCCTTTACCACCTCTACCCTGCAGCAGGAGGCCAGCCGGAAGCTGAACATGACCCCCCGGCGCACCATGGCCATCGCCCAGCAGCTCTATGAGGGCGTGGACCTCACCGATCAGGGCACCGTGGGTCTCATCACCTATATGCGTACCGACTCGCTGCGGATCTCCGACGAGGCCCAGCAGGCCGCCCGGCAGATGATCGACAGCCGTTACGGTCAGGCCTACCGGCCCGACACCTACCGGCAGTACAAGACCAAGGCCGGCGCCCAGGATGCCCACGAAGCCATCCGGCCCAGCGACGTGACTTTGACGCCGGAAGTGGTGAAGGGGGATCTGACGTCGGAGCAGTACCGGCTCTACCGCCTGATCTGGAGCCGCTTCCTGGCCAGCCAGATGTCCAATGCGGTGTACGACAGCGTCAGCGTGGAGATCGCCGCCGGGGAGCATGCCTTCCGCTGCAGTGCCAGCCAGCTGAAGTTTTCCGGCTATACCGCCGTCTATGAGGAGAGCCGGGACGACGAGAAGGAGGAGAAGGAGCCCACCCTGCCGCCTCTGGAGGAGGGGGAAGCCCTGACGCTCCAGGATCTCCAGGGACAGCAGCACTTCACCCAGCCCCCCGCCCGGTATACCGACGCCACCCTGATCCGCACCATGGAGGAAAACGGCATCGGCCGTCCTTCCACCTATGCCCCCACGGTATCCACCATTCTGGACCGTGAGTATGTGGTGAAAGAGGGCAAGTACCTGCGCATTACACCCCTGGGCCAGGTGGTGACGGACCTGATGTGCCAGCAGTTCAAGGACATCGTGGATGTAAAGTTCACCGCCCGTATGGAGCAGGAACTGGACGAAGTGGAGTCCGGCGACAAGAAATGGAAGGAACTGCTGGGCGAATTCTATGGCGATTTCGCTTCCAATCTGGCCCGTGTGGAGAAAGAGATGGACGGCGTCTATCTCAAGGTACCCGATGAGGTCAGCGAGGAAAAATGCGACCTGTGCGGCCGGAATATGGTCATCAAGTCCGGCCGGTTCGGCCGCTTCCTGGCCTGCCCCGGGTATCCCGAGTGCAAGTTCACCAAGCCTTTGGTGGTGGAGATGCCCGGCCGCTGCCCCAAGTGCGGCGGACGGATCCTGAAAAAGACCTCCCGCAACGGCTATACCTACTACGGGTGCGAGAAGTTCCCCACCTGCGATTTCATGACCTGGGATGTGCCGGTGAAGGAAGACTGCCCGGTGTGCGGCCAGACCATGTTCAAAAAGTCCGGCCGGGGCTTCAAGAAGCCCTTCTGCATCAATCCCGCCTGCAGCAATTTCCTGCCGGAGGACCAGCGTGGCTATCCCCGGAAAAAGACGGCGGAAACCAGTGACGCCTCTGCGGCGGAGGAGAAGTCTGAGACCAAAAAGGCAGAGACCAAGAAGGCGGCGCCCAAGAAGACCGCCAAGACCACTGCCAAAAAGACTACCAAGAAGGCGGCCACCGGCAAGACGGCTGCCAAAAAGACCACCAAGAAGAAAGAGACAGAGGAAGAAGCATGAGAGTAACGGTGATCGGCGCCGGACTGGCAGGCTGTGAAGCGGCCTGGCAGCTGGCGCAGCGGGGCGTGGAGGTGACGCTCCGGGAAATGAAGCCGGAAAAGAGGATCCCGGCCCACGAGACGGACTATTTTGCCGAGCTGTGCTGCTCCAATTCCCTGCGGTCCGACCAGCTGGAAAATGCGGTGGGCCTTTTGAAAGAGGAGCTGCGGCGTCTGGGGAGCCTGATCATCCGCTGCGCCGACGTCACCCGTGTCCCCGCCGGGGGCGCCCTGGCGGTGGATCGCCACGGCTTTGCCCGGATGGTGACGGAGTCCATCGCCCATCATCCTTTGATCACGGTGGTGCCGGGTGAGGTGACGGAGATCCCGGAAGGGGAGGTGCTCATCGCCTCCGGTCCCCTGACCTCCGACGCCCTGGCCCAGGCCATCGCTCCGCTGCTGGGGGAGGAGGCTACGCTGAATTTCTACGACGCCGCCGCCCCGCTGGTGAGCTTTGAGAGCGTGGATATGGACAGCGCCTATTTTGCCTCCCGGTACGATAAGGGCACCCCGGACTATATCAACTGCCCCATGAGCCGGGAAGAGTATCTGGCTTTCCATGAGGCCCTGGTGTCCGCCCAGGAGGCGGAAGTCCACGGCTTTGAGGATAAACAGGTTTTTGAAGGCTGCATGCCCGTAGAGGTCATGGCCCGACGGGGGGAGGATACCCTGCGGTACGGCCCCCTGAAACCCAAGGGCCTGCCGGACCCCAAAACCGGACGGGAGCCCTATGCGGTGGTGCAGCTGCGCAAGGATAATGCCGACGGCACCATCTATAATCTGGTGGGCTTCCAGACCCACCTGCGCTTCCCGGAGCAGAAGCGGGTGTTCTCCATGATCCCGGCGCTCCATGACGCCCAGTACCTGCGGTATGGGGTGATGCACCGCAACACCTATCTGGATTCCCCCCGGCTGCTGGACCGGTATTACCGCCTGCGCCGTCTGCCCCGGATTACTTTCGCCGGACAGATGACCGGCGTGGAGGGCTATGTGGAGTCCTGCGCCTCCGGCTTCCTGGCGGGGCTGGAACTGGCCCGGCGGCTCCGTGGCCTGCCGCCTGTGGATTTCCCTCAGGAGACCGCCATCGGCGCACTGGGCCTGTACGTCAGCAATGAGACTGTGGGCTCGTTCCAGCCCATGAACATCAATTTCGGCATTATGCCGCCTTTGGGCCACAAGGTCAAGGGCAAACGCAATAAAAATGCAGAGCTGTCCGCCCGCTCCCTGGCGCTGGTGGATGGGCTGCGGGAGGAGGCAGCAAAATGAAAATCATCATTGACGCCATGGGCGGCGATCATGCGCCGCTGGAGATCGTCAAGGGCGCCCTGGCAGGCCAGAAGCGCTGGGGCGTGGATATCATCCTCACCGGCGACACTACGGAGATCCTCAAGGCGGTGGAGGCCTGCGGGGAGAAGACCCTGCCCCATGGGGTGGAGATCGCCCACGCCACGGAGGTGGTGGAGATGAGCGACGATCCCGCCACGGTGTTCCGCCGCAAGAAGAATACCTCCATGGGCCTGGGACTGCAGATGGTGCGGGATGGCAAGGGAGATGCCTTTATCTCTGCCGGTTCCACCGGCGCCCTGCTTACCGGCGCTACCCTTATCACCAAGCGCATCCGGGGCATCCGCCGGGCGGCTATGGCACCCCTGATCCCCACCAGCACCGGCAAGGCGGTGCTCATCGACTGCGGCGCCAATGCCGAGTGCACCCCGGAATATCTGGTGCAGTTCGCCTATCTGGGCAGCTTCTATGCCCAGCGCACCCTGGGACTGGACAAGCCCCGGGTGGGCCTTCTGAATATCGGTACCGAGGACGAGAAGGGTACCGACCTCCGACGTCAGACCCTGGCACTGCTGCGCACGGCGGCGGAGGCGGGACACCTGAACTTCATCGGCAACATTGAGGCCAAGGAGGCCATCAAGGGCGGCTGCGACGTCATCGTCACCGATGGGTTCTCCGGCAACATCCTGCTGAAAACCATGGAGGGCGTAGGCTCCATTGCCGGACAGGCGATCTCCGGTATCTTCCGGAAGAACCTGCTGACCAAGCTGGCGGCGGCTGCGGTGATGCCGGGCCTCAAGAGCTTCAAGGCCATGATGGACCCCAATAAGGTGGGCGGCACCGCCTTCATCGGCATTGCCAAGCCCGTCATCAAGGCCCACGGCGCTTCCAATGCCGAGGCCGTGGAAAATGCCGTGGGACAGGCGGTGGCCTTTGCCTCCAGCGGCATCATTGCCGACATTGAAAGCAACATCCACCTGATGACGATTCACGGGGAATAAATAGAAAAAGGTATTGACAGAGATAACCAATTGCCGTATGATTTGTCAAGACAAAGCCGGAAAGGAGGGACTACCGCATGACGATGGAAGCGATTTTCAAAACGATGCAGGACCTGATTGCCGAGCAGTTCGCACTGGACGCCGATGAGATTACCATGGAAAGCTCTTTTGCCGATGATCTGGGGGCGGATTCCGTTGACCTGGTGGAGCTGGTTATGGCCATGGAAGAGGAGTTTGATATCGGCGAGATCGATGAGGAGGAGCTGACGGGCCTGAAGACCGTAGGCGACTGTGTCCGGTTCCTCAACAGCAAATTGAACTGATTGCAGCTGAAAAAAGAGGCCCCGCCCGTTATGTGCGGGGTTTCCTTTTTCCGCTGCCGTAGGGAGGTGCGCACATGAAAACCTTAGAGGACAAGCTGGGCTACGCCTTTACCCGCAAGGAGCTGCTGGAGGCTGCCCTGTACCACAGCTCCTATGCCAACGAGCACCGGGGCAGCGGCATCCAGAGCAATGAGCGCCTGGAATTCCTGGGGGACGCCGTGCTGGGCCTGGTGACGGCGGATTATCTTTACCGCAAGCATCCCCATCTCCCGGAAGGTGACCTGACCCGGATCCGGGCGGCCCTGGTGTGCGAGGAGAGCCTGCATGAAGCGGCCCAGAGCCTGGGGCTGGGTGAATACCTGCACCTGGGCCGTGGCGAGGAAAGCGGCGGCGGCCGGCGCCGGCCCTCCATCCTGGCCGACGCCATGGAGTCTGTGTTTGCAGCCGTGTATCTGGACGGCGGTATGGAACAGGCCCGGGCCATCATCCACCGGGTATTGCTGGACCGGGAACAGGAAGAGGTGGTGGAGGAACGCCGCCGTGACTATAAGACGGAACTGCAGGAGCTGGTGCAGCGCCGCAGCGACCAGGTGCTGCGCTACCGCATGGTGGGCTCCGACGGACCGGACCACGCCAAGGTCTTTGAGGCCTGCGTTACCATCAACGATACGGTGGTAGGTACCGGCACCGGCCACAGCAAAAAGGAGGCCGAGCAGTTTGCTGCCCGCAGCGCCCTGGAAAAACTCAGCAAGAAATAATGTTTGATCGGGCCGTTCCCGCTGGAAACGGCCCGATGTTTTTTCTTGGGTCATACCTTGCGGCAACAAAGGGTGGTATTTTTACGCCGGTTATGGTATACTCATCATGTTTGAGAGAGAAAAGTAACAGTACGTCCTGTGATATTCCGACGGAATTCTACAGGAAGTAATCTGATTTGACGGAGGTTATGGGAATATGACATACATCACGGCGATCCTGCTGGGACTGATCCAGGGCGTGGCGGAGTTCCTGCCCATTTCCAGCTCAGGGCACCTGGCCATTGTACAGAACCTGCTGGGCATGAAGGAAGCCGGCGAAGTGCCGGAGTTTTTTGACGTGCTGCTGCATCTGGGCACACTGCTGGCGGTGTTCGTTGCCTATTGGCGGGATATCTGCGACATGGTGGTGGAGTTCTTCCGTGGCGCCGGGGATCTGATCCACGGTACCACTCCCACGCCGGTGCCTCCTGCCCGGCGGCTGATTTTGCTGATCATTGTAGGTACGCTGCCGCTGGTGGCGGTGCTGCCCATCCGCAAGCTGGTGCAGGGCCTCAGCGCCAATATGGTGTTTATCGGCTGCGCCCTCATTGTCACGGGCTTCCTGCTCTTTGGCAGCGACCTGATGCGCAAGGGCCGCAAGACGGAGAAAAATGCCACCTGGCTGGATGTGCTGTTTGTAGGTGTGGGCCAGGCCATCGCCACCATGCCCGGCATCTCCCGGTCCGGCATGACCATCACCGCCGGCTGTTTCGTAGGCTTTGAGCGGAAGTTTGCCGTGCGCTTTTCCTTCCTGATGTCTATCCCCGCCATCCTGGGCGCCAACATCCTCAGCATCGGCGATGCCATTGGCGAAGGGGTCAACTGGGCGGAGCTGCCCATGTATCTGGCCGGCGTGGTCACTGCCGCTGTGGTGGGCTATCTGTGCATCCGCCTTCTGAAGATGATCGCCGATAAGGGCCGCTTCGGATTCTTTGCCTATTACTGCTGGGCCGTGGGCGTTCTGACCCTGGTGCTCAACGCCGTACTGTAACCGAAATCCCAAAAGAAATTCAGTGATGCAGCGGCATCCGGAAAGGAGCATCTATGGCCGCTTCACAAAAGAAGAAAACCAATCAAGGACGCTCCGCTGCCCGTAAGCCGGAGCCTCCGGTACGCACCTACCGCCGGGAAACGGCATCGGTGATCTGCCTGCTGCTGGCTCTGTGTGTCGTGGTCAGCTATTTCGGGACGGAGGCGTATTTCCTCAAAATGTTCCGCTGGCTGTTCCGGGGCCTTCTGGGCAGCGGCTGGTGGGCCGTGGGCCCGGCGCTGGCGGTGGCCGGCGTGAACCTGCTGCGTCACCGGGACCGTCCGGTGGTGCTGCGTACCGTGTGTACACTGCTGCTGCCGCTGCTGCTGGGGGTGCTGATCCACCTGCTGGCCTGCCGCACCGACTATACCCTCTCCCTTGGACTGCCTGGACAGCTGTGGAAGGACGGCCAGACCATGCTGTGCGGCGGCGCCGCCTCGGGCCTGCTGGCCGTAGCGGTAAAGACGGGCTTCGGCACGGTGGTGGCGGTGATCGTATTTTTGATCCTGCTGTTTGCCGCCGTATTCGGCGCATTCCATCTCTCACCCGTGCAGATGGCCGGAAAGCTCCGGGAGCATCATGCCCTGCGGCAGCAGGAGCGTGCTGCCCGGGAGGATGAGGAAGAAGAGGACGAACCTCTGCCTGTGGTAAAGGAAACGGCCCGTCCGGTTTCCCGTCGCCGCCAGTCCATCGATATTCCGCTGGATGACGAGCAGCCTGCTGCTGTGCCGGATCTGCCGGAGAGCAAGAAGAGCTTTTTCACCCGCAAGAGCGACGATGTCCGCACCCCGGACCAGGTGCTCCAGCCGGAGCAGCCGGTGGAAGAAAAGCAGCGCCGCACCAAGGCTCAGAAGGAGCAGCAGCGCCAGGAAGTGGCCCAGGCCGCCCAGGAGGTGGAGCAGGCCATCGAGCAGGAGCTCACCGGGGAAGAGGAGCAGTACCGTTACCCTCCCATCACGCTGCTGGACGAGAACCGGTCGGGCAATTATACGGAGGTGGGTGCCGAGCTGCGCAACAACTCCCGGCGCCTGTCGGAGACCCTGCGCAGCTTCGGCGTGGACGCCAAGGCCGGCGAGGTGGTGCACGGCCCCAGCGTCACCCGGTATGAGTTCACCCTGGATCAGGGCGTCAAGCTCAGTAAGATCACCAATCTGGCGGACGATATCGCCCTGGCCCTGGGTGCCAGCGGCGTGCGCATCGCCCCCATTCCCAATAAAAATTCCGTGGTGGGCATCGAGGTGCCCAACCGTGCCGTGACGCCGGTGCGGATCCGGGACGTCATCGAGTCCCGTACCTTCACCGAGCACCCCTCCTCCGTGGCCTTCGCCGTGGGTAAAGACATCGGCGGCAACCAGATCGTAGGGGATATTGCCGCCCTGCCCCATGTGCTCATCGCCGGTACCACCGGTTCCGGTAAATCCGTGTGTACCAACTCCCTCATCGTCAGCCTCCTCTATAAATCCACGCCGGAGGATGTACGGTTCATCATGGTGGATCCCAAGATGGTGGAGCTGGCCCCCTATAACGGCATCCCCCATCTGCTGATCCCGGTGGTCACCGACCCGAAAAAAGCCGCCGGCGCCCTGCAGTGGGCGGTGTATGAGATGATGAAGCGCTATAAGCTCTTCTCGGAAAAGGGCGTCAAGAAACTTTCGGAGTATAACGCACTGACCCAGAACGACCCGGAGCTGAAGAAGTTGCCCACGGTGGTGGTGGTCATCGACGAGCTGGCGGATCTGATGCTGGTGGCCGCCAAGGAGGTGGAGGAATCCATCTGCCGTGTGGCCCAGATGGGCCGTGCCGCCGGAATGCACCTGGTGATTGCCACCCAGCGACCCTCTTCCGACGTCATTACCGGCCTGATGAAGGCCAATATCCCAAGCCGCATCGCCTTCGCCGTGGCCTCCTCACTGGAGTCCCGGATCATCCTGGATACCCAGGGTGCCGAGAAGCTGGTGGGTAAGGGGGATATGCTTTACTTCCCCCTGGGCTCCGGCAAGCCCCAGCGGGTACAGGGCTGCTTCATTACTCCCGAGGAGATCGAACGGGTGGTGGCCTTTGTGAAGGAAAGCGGCGAGGCGGAATACTCCAACGAGGTGCTGGAAAAGATCGAGGAAGCCGTCCGGAAGGACGACAAGGGCAAGCAGAGTACCCCGGATGCCGGCGCCTCCGGCGACGACGGCGACGAACTGCTGCCTGCCGCCGTGGAGGTGGTGCTGGAAACCGGCCAGGCTTCCGTGTCCATGCTGCAGCGCCGCCTGAAGCTGGGCTACTCCCGGGCCGCCCGTCTGGTGGACCAGATGGAGGAGCGGGGCATCGTAGGACCCTTTGAAGGCTCCAAGCCCCGGCAGCTGCTGATCGACCGTGCCAAATGGCAGGAACTGCAGATGGCCTCCGCTGCCCCGGAGCCTGCCTTCGACCGCAGCGGCAGCATCCGAGATGTGTTCGAAAGCCACGACGCTCTGGAATGACAAAAAAGCCCCCTGATGCAGAAAACTGCATCAGGGGGCTTTCCTTATGCATGCGTAACCCGACAGAGTCCGTTATTGGTCGGTGAGCGAAAAGTATGCGTACAGCATCTGATCTTCCTCTTCCACGATCACCGGCAGGGCGATGCGGTATTGTCCCACCTTCTCCATAGGGGAGTATACGCCCACGGTAAAGGAAATCTCCCGCCGGCCCAGAGGCCACAGCTCCAGCTGACCCAGCTGGAAGTTGATGACGTAATCCCGCTCATTCACCCGCTGCCAGTCCTGGCCGCTTTGGCGTTCCAGATAGAAGGTCTCGCCGTACTTTACCATGCCCAGAGTGGGATTTACCAGCCGGCAGAGAACCTGCTGACTGCCCACAGGCACTGTCTCCTGGGCAAGTTCCAGCCGCACCTCCTGCCGGCTCAGCACCAGCACGGCCGCACAGACCAGTACGGCTACCCCGCATACCACCGCTACCGGCAGCCATACTTTCTTTCTCTTTTTCATAGCATCACCTCATGCATTAAATAGCAGGATGTTGCGGACCTTTGCAGTTCTTATTTAAGGTTGGGCGTAGTAATCCGTGTCCAGAATGGCATCATTGATCTCCTGGAAGCGGTAGGCATAGGCGGTCATTTCCTCGATCTCCTCCTGCGTCATGCCCTGGTTCCATACGATCTCGCCGTTTTCCACATAGGTGGTGCCGTTGAGCCAGCTGCCGTCAGGGAAGATGGCATAGCCTGTATAGGCGGGATCAAAGGCGTCCCGGCCCATGGTTTTGGGAACTTCCAGCCCAAAGAGATTGGCCAGGGTAGGCAGCAGATCCACCGTCTGCAGCGTTTTGTTTACTTCCTGAGGGGTGCAGCCTGCATACCACAGGAAGCAGGGCGTCCGCTCCAGCAGCCGTCCGCCGGCGGCCTGGGAGTATTCCTCCAATACCTCCCGGTCGGTGAGGCCGTAGGCGTAGTGATCGTCATACACGCAGATCACGGTATCCTCCAGCAATCCGTCCTCCTCCAGCCGCTGCAGAAGCCGGGCCACCATTTCGTCGGTGAGCCGCGCCTTGGCGAAAAGTCCGTTGATCTCATAGGGGCGGCTGGGATCGTCGTATTCCGGGAAAGCCTCCAGGGCGTAGGTGGTGAGTTCATCGACCTCATCATAGCCCAGATGACCGCTGTAGGTGATGAGGAAATCCAGGAACGGTTCCTGGGCGGTCATGGCGTCGTACAGCGCATCACAGTCCACCAGGAAACGGTCGTCACCTGCCTGCAGTTCGTCCTGGGCATAGTCCAGGGCGGAATGGTACTGGACATAGCCGAAGGCCTGATGCATGGAGCCACGGTTGTAGAAGTTGGCCTCACTTTTATGGAAGGAGTTGGCGGTATAGTCGGCAAACAGATTCCCCATGGCGTAGGGGAAGGCGCTGCGGCTTAAGGTATAGGCCACGTTGCCGTTGGCGTAGGGATAGAGCCCGGTCTGGGCCGCAAACTCCGTGTTGAAGGTGTAGCCGTTGGAATATTGGGGGGTGTAGAACTCCGTAAAGGAGATGCCCTCCTGCTGCAGCCGGAACAGGGTGGGGGTGTTTTCATCGTTGAGAACGAAGTCGTCCACACTCTCCAGCTGAATGAGGATCAGATTCTTTCCCGCCAGCAATCCGGTCATGGCATTGTCCTCGTGTTGGGGCCGCTGGGCAAAGAAATCGTCGATCTTTGCAGTCAGGGATTCCTCATCGGCCTGGGGCCGAAGGGACAGCCAGGCGTCCCGCATCACCAACTGATACGGTCCGGTGAGGGCCATATCGTATTCCGAGGAGGAGAAGCGCTGGTACTCATAGGCACCGGACTGCCAGGTATCCCAGTCCTCTGTCTCCGGCACGGGGCCGTAGAGCAGGGGGACCAGGGCCTGGGTCAGGGCAAAAAATAGGGCCAGTCCAGGACAGACTTTCCGCCGGGGCAGGTCCCGGGGCAGATGCCGTACCCCCATGACGCCCCAGAGGATCAGCAGCAGGAGCACCAGCACAAAGGGAAGGTCGATGAGCTGCCCCAGATAGTCCAGGAAATCCAACCCTTCCCCCGCCAGCAGGAAGTCCGACAGGAACAAAAAGCGGTGGAAGATGATCCAGATGCTGTACTGCACCATGGCGTAAATGGCCCAAAGGGCATAGAAAAAGGCATACAATACCTGCCCCGTCCTGCGCCGTCTTGGCAGCAGACATACGGCGGTAAAGAGTGCCCCGAAGCCCAGGGAAAAGAGATGGGGCGCCGGGGCATACAGGGGATACCAGGCGCCGCAGTCCGTTGCGATGCGTAATGTGAGATCCAATAGCCAAAACGGCAGCACTGCCGTGGCAGTACTGCCGCATAGCCGCAGAAATTGCTGTTTGGTCATGTGAAAAGCCATCCTTATCGTTTTTTGCAGTATACACCGGATCCGAGGAAAAGAAACCGGGTATACCGCAAAAACTCAGTCATCAGGGCCGAAGCCCTCCGGCTCCTCCACATCCTCCTCCGGCGCCGGGGCCGGGGGGATCTGCCGGGCGAAGAGGGCGTCGATGCGCTGGGAAAGACTGTCCCAATAGTATTCCGACTTCACCCGGGCGGATTCCTCTATCTCCCGGGCTTCTCGCCGTGCCCGTTCCAGCAGCTCCTCCGCCTCCCGCCGGGCCTGGGCAAGACAGGCGTCGGCCTGGGACACGGCGGCAAGATATTCGTCGGCAGCCTGCCGTGCTTTCCGGATCAGGGCCGCCAGCTCACCGGTATCACGGGTTTCCACCGCCGCCTGAAGCTGCTGGTGCAGCTGCTCCGGCGGCTCCGGATCCTTTGTGCAGACGGGATGCTCGTTCATGTGCTCCACTCCCTTGGGTCTTGGCGGCAAAGGCCGTCAGTTCCAGTAATCGGTGTGCTCTTTCAGTCCAACGTCCCGGGCCTTGTAGATGGGATTGTGTCCTGCCCGGCGCTGGGTGGTGTAATCCTTCAGGGCGTTCAGGGCGGGCTTTGCCAGAATGACGATCACCGGCACGTTGATGATGACCATGATGGCCTGGAAGAGATCCGCCGTATCCCAGGCCAGCTTGGCGTTGAGGAGCGCACCGGCAAAGACGATGGCGGTGGCTACAAGACGGAATACGGTCATGAAAGCCCGGGAGGGGCTGCGCCGCAGGATATACTTGATGCAGCCCTCGCAGTAGTAATAGTTGCCGATGAGGGTGGTAAAGGCGAACAGGCACATGGACAGTGCAATGAAGATGGGGCCGAACTCGCCCAGAGACACGGCCATAGCCTGCTGGACGTAGGGGGCGCCCTCCAGTTCCGCTGTGGGAGCGATGCCGCTGCTGAGGCACATCAGCGCCGTAGCCGAGCAGATCAGCAGCGTGTCGATGAACACCGACAGCATCTGTACCAGACCCTGTTTGGCCGGATGGGATACATCCGCCGTAGCGGCGGCGTTGGGAGCCGAGCCCATACCGGCCTCGTTGGAGTAAAGACCCCGCTTGAGACCCTGCATCAGAGCCGAACCGGCGAAGCCGCCGAAGATGGCCCGGAAATCAAAGGCTTCCCGGAAGATGCTGGCAAAGACATTGGGGATGAACCGGGCGTTGATGATGATGACCACCACCGCCACCAGAATGTAGATGACGCCCATGATGGGTACCAGTACGCCGGTGATCTGAGTCAGGCGCTTGCCGCCGCCCAGAATGCAGAAGGCGAACAGCACCGCCAGCACGCCGCCGATGAGGTAGGGCGTGGCGGTTCCGTAGAAGGAGAACCCGGCGAAGGTGGACTGCAGGTTGTAGGAGGCCAGCATGTTGTAGCCCACGGCGTAGGTGCAGATCAGCACCACGGCGAAGATCACGCCCAGCCAGCGCTGGCCCAGAGCGGACTCCATGTAATAGGCGGGGCCGCCGTAGCTGCTGCCGTCCCGATCCCGCTTCTTGTAGATCTGGGCCAGGGTGGACTCAATGAAGGCAGAGGCACCGCCCAGCAGGGCCGTGACCCACATCCAGAACACGGCGCCGTAGCCCCCCAGACAGATGGCGGAGGACACGCCTACGATGTTGCCCGTTCCCACCCGGGAGGCGGTGGACACCATCAGGGCGCCGAAGGAGGAGATGCCGTTTTCCCCATGGGGCTTTTCCGATACCACCCGGATGGATTCTCCCAGCAGCCGGAACTGAATGAGTCCCGTGCGGATGGTGAAGTAGACACCGGCGCACAGCAGGAACAGGGGCACCCAGGGGTTGTACAAAAAGCCGCTGACGGTGTTGACCAGCGTGCTGACGGCGTTGGCAATAGCCTGCATGGTTTTCACTCTTTCTTTTGCAAAATATATTTCATTATACAGAATTTACAGTAAGAAAGCAACCGTTTCCGGGGTAAAGGCGGTGGAATTGACAGGGGAAAGCGGGTGTGCTATCCTGAACCCACCAAAAAAAGGAGGGCTGAGGCCCATGAACAAGCGCACACTGCGCCGCCGGCTCCGTGCCGGCTTCGGCGCCGTACCCCAGGTACGCTATGAGGCCGGGGATATGGATCATATCCGGGAATACTGGGATTTCCGGCGTGAGACGGAGACCTTCGGCCTGGACGAGATCACCTGGAACGACCTGGACCTGGAGGACGTGTTCCGGCGCATCAATCCGGGACTGTCCCTCTCCGGCGAGCAGTATCTCTACTATATGCTGCGCACCCCCGCCCAGGACCGGGAGAGCTACGAAAAGCGCCGCCGGCTGGTGGAGCTGATGGAAGAGGAGGATCTGCGGCTGGATCTGCAGACGATCCTTTACCGCCTGGGCTGCCGCCGCCGGGCCCGGCTGTGCCGTGCCTTTGTGCCGGAATCCCACAGCCCGCTGTGGCTGGTGATCTATCTCATGCTGCTGGCATTTACGTTGGCAGCGGCGGTGACCACCGCTTTTTCCCTGCAGACGGGCCTGACGCTGCTTCTTTTGAGCTGCACCGCCAACGGCATCATCCATGAACTGCGGATCCGTCAGGTGCAGTCGGATTTCGATACGGTGAACTACACCGTGGGTATGGTTTTCGCCCTGCGCCGCATCCGAAAGCTGCATAACCGCTGGCTGGATGAGGAACTGCAGGAGGCATACCAGGCCCTGGACGGTCTGAAAACCGTGATCCGCACCGGCGGTGTGTCCCGGGCCCCGGATGACGGCATCAGCGCATTGGTGATGATGCTGACCCTGGTGGACCTCATCGCCTATGAGGTGCTGAAAAACAAGCTGGGCCGCTGTCACCGGCAGGTGTTTGCGGTGCATGAAGCTCTGGGCCGCCTGGACGCTGCCATCGCCGTGGCCTCCTGGCGGGCGGGGATGGAGGTATGGTGCCTGCCGGAGCTGGACTTCGGCGCCGCCGGATTGCAGCTGCAGGGTGTGGTGCATCCCCTGCTGGAAGAGCCGGTGCCCAATGACCTGACGGCGCAGCGCTGCGTGCTCATCACCGGCTCCAATGCCTCCGGTAAATCTACCTTCTTAAAATCCGCCGCCCTGTGTGCCGTGCTGAGCCAGAGCCTGTGCACCGCACCGGCAGAGGGCTACCGTTCCGGCGCTTTCCGGATCTATTCCTCCATGGCCCTGCAGGACGATTTGCTGGGCGGTGAGAGCTATTATATCGTGGAGACCCGTTCCCTCAAGCGGATCCTGGATGCCGCCGGGGAGGAGGGGCTGCCGGTGCTGTGCGTCATTGATGAGGTGCTCCGGGGTACCAATACCGTGGAGCGCATCGCAGCCTCCAGCCAGGTGCTGGAGACCCTGGCCCGTTCCGGGGCGCTGTGCCTGGCCGCCACCCACGATCTGGAGCTGTGCGGCCTGCTGGAAGGGTGCTATGACCTCTACCACTTCAGCGAATATATCCAGGACGACGAGATGTGGTTCGACTACCGGCTGCAGCCGGGGATGGCCACCTCCCGCAACGCCATCAATCTGCTGCGTCTGCTGGGCTTCGATGAAGAGCTGGTGGCCAAGGCCCACCACCGGGCGGATGCCTATACCCGTACCGGCGTGTGGCAGTAACAAATGCAAAAAAAGAAGCAGGAGCTTGGCTCCTGCTTCTTTTTTGCAATCAATACTTGCCGATGGGGGGCATCACATATTCCGGCAGGGGGCAGACATACCGCCCGCCGTTCTTCTTGAGAAGCTCCGCCCGTGCCTTTTCCAGCACTTCCGGCTGCTCCATGGTGCGGATGGCCGCCAGTACCAGCACTTCCGCCGCCCGGAGCATGCCCTTCATGCCGATCTGAGAGCAGGAAAAGGCGGTATTCTGCCAGGAGTGCCCTACGTTGCCCAGACACGCCGTGGCCATGGACAGCATCACTGTGGGAGTGGCATAGCCCACATCGCCCACATCGGTGGAGCCGGAGCTGTAGCCGGTTTCCTTGGGATCGAAGGGGAAGATTTTGCTGTGCAGCGGCTTTTCCAGGGCTGCATCCAGCTCTTCCGGATCGAAATAGGCCTCCAGCTTTTCCCGGATGCCCTGAAGGGTGGAGCGGCTGTAGGTCCGCAGGAACTGATCGGCCAGACGGTAGTCGTCCTCCGTCCAGTCCGGAGCCCCCAGCTCCTGCATGCACTGATCCACCAGTACCCCCAGGGTCTTGCTGGGCACGTAGTCGGAGAAGGCCATGGTGATCTCATACTGCATCTTGGTGCCGGTCATCAGGGCCGCGCCCTTGGCCACATCCACCACACGGGTGAACAGCTCCTGCACCTGACCGATCTTGGGGGCCCGTACCTCGTACTTGATGACGGCGTGGCTCTGCACCACGTTGGGTGCGGTGCCGCCGGGATCGGAATAGGCGTAGTGGATCCGGGCGGCGTCGATCATGTGTTCCCGGAGGTAGTTGGTGCCCACGTTCATCAGCTCCACGGCATCCAGGGCGCTGCGGCCCAGATGGGGCTCGCCGCCGGCATGGGCCGCCACGCCATCGAAGATGAAGTTGGCGCCCATGATGGCCACGCTGCCCTTGGAGCCCACCTCGTTAACGGTGTCGGGATGCCAGGTGTAGGCGAAATCCACGTTGTCAAAGTACCCGGCCCGGGCGATGAACTGCTTGGAGCCGGCGCCCTCCTCGGCGGGACAGCCAAAGAGGATCACGGTACCGTCCTTGTTCTGCTGCTTGAGATAGTCCTTCAAAGCCACAGCGGCGGCGTAGCAGCCGGCGCCGATGAGGTTGTGGCCACAGCCGTGGCCGGGGCCGCCGGCCTCCACCGGGCGGCACTGGGGGCATCCGGCGGCCTGGCTGAGACCGGCCAGAGCGTCGTATTCTGCCAGCAGGCCCATCACCGGCTTGCCGCTGCCGGAGACAAAGGTGGCGGTAAAGGCGGTAGGGATGTCGGCGATCCCCATTTCAATGGTAAAGCCCTGGGCCTCCAGCGCCTGGGCCAGGGCGGCGGCGGAGCGCTTCTCCTCATAGGACAGCTCCGCATAGCCCCAGATCTCCCGGGCCAGCTTTTCGGCGGTGTCGGCGGTGTTCGCCACCAGGGTCTTGCAGATTTCCACTTGATTCATGGTTTCTTCCTCCTCTTACAGTACCATGCTGAGGAATTTGATGGTGCTGGGGTCCCGGGGACAGGTAAAGATCTGGTCGGGACTGCCCTGCTCCTTGATGATGCCGTCGCAGATGAACAGTACCCGGTCTGAGACCTCCCGGGCAAAGCCCATCTCGTGGGTGACGATGAGGATGGTCATGCCGCTGTGGGTCAGCTCGCCGATGACCTGCAGCACTTCCTTCACCATCTCCGGGTCCAGGGCGCTGGTGGGCTCGTCAAAGAGCATGACCTCCGGCTCCATGGCCAGGGCCCGGACGATGGCCAGACGCTGCTTCTGTCCGCCGGAGAGCTTCCGGGGATATTCTGCAGCCTTGTCGCCCAATCCCACCCGCGGCAGCAGGGCCATGGCCTGTTGCCGCGCCTGCTGCTTGGGGCCTCTCTTTTCCACTACAGGTGCCAGCGTCACGTTGTCCAGCACCGTCATGTTGGGGAATACGTTGAAATTCTGGAATACCATGC
>CALWXA010000036.1 GCA_944385395.1 uncultured Oscillospiraceae bacterium
GTGGCCGACTACCTGCCCGCCGTGTCCGGTTTCCTGATCCAGAAGGAGCTGGAGGTCATCGGCGGCGCTCTGGCGGATCCCAAGCGGCCTCTGGTGGCCATCCTGGGCAGCTCCAAGGTGTCCTCCAAGATCGGCGTCATCAATAACCTGCTGGAGATCGCCGATACCATCATCATCGGCGGCGGCATGGCGTATACCTTCTCCGCTGCCCAGGGCGGCAAGATCGGCAACTCCCTCTTTGAGGCCGACTGGCAGGACTATGCCCGGGAGATGATGGAGAAGGCCAAGACCAAGGGCGTGAAGCTGCTGCTGCCGGTGGATACCGTCTGCGGCGACAAGTTTGCTCCTGACGCCAACGTGATGACCGTGGACTGCGGCCAGATTCCCGACGGCTGGGAAGGCATGGACATCGGCCCCAAGACCGTGGAGCTGTACTGCCAGGCAGTGCAGGATGCCGGTACCGTCATCTGGAACGGTCCCATGGGCGTTTTCGAGTTCCCCGCCTTTGCCAAGGGCACCCAGGCGGTGGCCGAGGCCCTGAGCAAGACCGATGCCATCACCATCATCGGCGGCGGCGACAGTGCCGCTGCCGTGCAGCAGCTGGGCTATGCCGACAAGATGACCCACATCTCCACCGGCGGCGGCGCCTCCCTGGAGTTTATGGAGGGCAAGGAGCTGCCGGGCGTGGCCTGCCTGCTGGATAAGTAAGGACCTTCGGCAGTTCCAGGGGGCCCCATGAAAGCCCAGCAAAGCGGGTTTCATGGGGAGAGGAGGCGCAGCGGAAGGAACGAGCTTCCCCAAATTCAGGGAAGCGAGGGATCTGGAGCTTGTGCCGACGAGCCGGGCGTGGCCTGCCTGCTGGATAAGTAAGGGCTTTCGGTGGGGTGTGGCCTGCCGGATCAATCCGTTTTCCCGGGGAGGGATCTCCCCTTTTATACCATTCCATCCATTTGACAATAGCGCATATCAACAAAGAGAAGAGGAGCAATCACATTATGAATCGCAGATATCGCAAGACCATCATTGCCGGCAACTGGAAAATGAACAAGACCGCTTCCGAGACCAAGAAGTTCGCCGAGGAGCTCAAGGCCATCCTGCCCAAGGCCAAGTGGTGTGATGTGGTGGTGTGTGTCCCCGCCGTCAACATCCCTGCCGCTATGAAGGCTTTCAAGGACATGCGGGTGTCCGTGGGCGCCGAGAACCTGTTCTATGAGAAATCCGGCGCTTATACCGGCGAAGTGTCCGCCGATATGCTCAAGGATCTGGGCGTGAAGTACGTCATCATCGGCCACAGTGAGCGCCGTCAGTACTTCGGCGAGACCGACGTCACCGTCAATAAGAAGGTCCACGCCGCTCTGGAAGCCGGCCTGCATCCCATCATCTGCGTGGGTGAGACCCTGGAGCAGCGTGAGCTGGGCATCACCATGGAGCTCATCGCTCTGCAGGTCAAGTGCGCTCTGGCCGGCGTAGGCCCGGAGAAGCTGCGCAAGTGCGTCATCGCCTATGAGCCCGTGTGGGCCATCGGCACCGGCAAGACCGCTACTGCCGAGCAGGCCGCTGAGGTGTGCACCTTCATCCGCACCACCGTCCGGCATCTGTACGGCGCCCGGATCGCCCGGTCCATCACCATTCAGTACGGCGGCTCCATGAAGCCCTCCAACGCTGCTGAGCTGCTGGCCCAGCCCGACATCGACGGCGGCCTCATCGGCGGTGCTGCCCTGAAGGCCGACCAGTTTGTGGAGATCATCAACGCTGCCAATCAGGAATAACAAAAGCGCCTGAGCGGACGGAATCGAGGTTCTTATGAGCAAAACTCCTACGACGCTTATCATCATGGACGGCTTCGGGCTGATGCCTGCCGGCAGCGGCAACGCCGTTACCCTGGCCAATACCCCGGTGCTGGATCGGCTGATGGCCGACTATGCCCATACCACCCTGTCCGCCTCCGGACTGGATGTGGGCCTGCCCGCCGGACAGATGGGCAACAGCGAGGTGGGTCATACCAACATCGGCGGCGGCCGGGTGGTATTTCAGGACCTGCCCCGGATCAGCCGGGCCATTGATGATGGCACTTTCTTTGCCAACGAGGCGTACAATACCGCTATGGACCAGTGCATCGCCAACGGCTCCAGCCTGCATCTGATGGGCCTTTTGTCCGACGGCGGCGTGCACTCCCATGTGGAGCATCTGTGGGCCCTGCTGCGGATGGCCCGGGACAAGGGCGTGGAAAAGGTCTATATCCACGCATTTCTGGACGGCCGTGACGTATCTCCCACCTCCGGCAAGGGCTTTGTGGCCCAGTGCGTGGAGCAGTGCGCCGCTATCGGCGTGGGCAAGATCGCCACGGTGATGGGCCGCTACTATGCCATGGACCGGGACAAGCGCTGGGACCGTGTGCAGCTGGCCTATGACGCCATGGTTTATGGTGAGGGCATCCAGAACAGCGATCCTGTGGCTGCAGTGGAAGCATCCTATGCCGCCGGTACCACCGATGAATTTGTGGAGCCCGTGGTATGCGACGCCGAGGGTACCATCTCTGACGGCGACAGCATCATCTTCTTCAACTTCCGCCCCGACCGGGCCCGGGAGATCACTCGTGCCCTGGTGGATCCGGCTTTCGACGGGTTCCAGCGGGAGTTCTTCCCCACCACCTATGTCTGCTTCACCGAGTACGATGCCACCATGCCCAACGTGCTGGTGGCCTGGCCCCGGATCCAGGTGAAAAACGGACTGGGTGAGTATCTCAGCTCCCTGGGGCTCACCCAGCTGCGGATCGCCGAGACGGAAAAGTACGCCCATGTCACCTTCTTCTTCAACGGCGGTGTGGAAAAGCAGTATCCCGGCGAGGACCGGGTGCTGGTACCCTCCCCCAAGGTGGCTACCTATGACCTGCAGCCGGAGATGAGCGCTCCGGAGGTATGTGACAAGTGCGTCGAGCGGATCCAGTCCGGCGCCTATGACGTCATCATCCTCAACTTTGCCAACTGCGATATGGTGGGCCATACCGGTGTGCTGGAGGCTGCCATCAAGGCGGTGGAGACGGTGGATACCTGCGTGGGCCGTGTGGTGGAAGCTACGCTGAAAATGGGCGGCATCGCCATGGTCACCGCTGACCACGGCAACGTCGAGCAGATGCTCCAGTCTGACGGCAGCCCCATGACTGCCCATACCACCAACCTGGTGCCCTTCATCCTGTGCGGCGCCGGTACCGAACTGCGTCCCGGCCGTCTGGCGGATATCGCACCCACCATTCTGGACGTGATGGGCCTGGCCTGCCCGCCGGAGATGGACGGCAAAACGCTGATCGTCAAGTAACGGTTTGCTTTCCCACAAAACTGTGCTATAATTCCCGAAACGGATATCATCCGTTTCGGGAATTTTTTCGTGGGCAGGAGGAGCAATATGCGCATCTTTGTCATCGGCTGCGGCCGCTGGGGTTCCCTTATCACCTGGTACCTGGACCATATCGGCCATCAGGTGACGCTGTATGGCCGCCGGGATTCCGCCCGGATGCAGCGTTTTTTGGAGAAGCGGAAAAACGATCTTCTGGAGCTGCCGGAGTCGGTACAGCTTACCACGGAGCTTTCCGGTGCCCGGGAGACGGAGGTCATCGTCATTTCCATCGGCTCTCAGGGTCTTCAGGGCCTGATGGATGAGCTCAAGCCTCTGGAACTGCGGGATAAGATCTTTGTTCTGTGCATGAAGGGCCTGGAGATCGGCACCGGACGCCGCCTGTCCCAGATCGCCGGAGATAACCTGGATCCCTCCAACCGTGTGGCGGTGTGGCTGGGGCCGGGCCATGTGCAGGAATTTTACCGGGGCATCCCCAACTGCATGGTCATCGACAGTGAGGATCTGGCGGTAAAGAAACGGCTGGTGGCGGAATTTTCCAGCGACCTCATCCGGTTTTACTACGGGGCCGACCTGCTGGGCAATGAGGTGGGGGCCGCGGCCAAGAATGTGGTAGGCATCGCCGCCGGTATGCTGGACGGTGCCGGGCTCACCTCCCTGAAAGGTGCGCTGATGAGCCGGGGCACCCGGGAAGTGGCCCGGCTGATCCGGGCTATGGGCGGCAGCGAGCTGTCGGCCTACGGCCTGTGCCATCTGGGGGACTATGAGGCCACCGTGTTCTCCCGCTACAGTCATAACCGCCAGTTCGGCGAGTCCTTTGTCCGGGGCGAGCCCTATACCAAGCTGGCCGAAGGGTATTATACCGTCCGGGCCATGCTGGAGCTGGGAGACCGCTACAGTGTGGAGCTGCCCATCTGCCGGGCGGTATACTGTATCCTTTATGAAAATGCCGACTGGGAGCAGGTGCTCCGGGGACTTTTCATGCGGGATCTCAAGGGAGAATTCGAACCGTAAAATTCTGATTTTCTCATTTTTGGAAGACCGGAAAGAAATTTGCATCATTGTATAAAAGAACCTCTGCTTGTCCATACTGGGTGGCAGAGGTTCTTTTGCTTTTTCCAATACGGCCGCCGCCGGCCGGCAACAGGCGGCGGGGCGGTGTTTGCTGCCCCGGGAGGAAGATGTGTATGAGCAATTACGATTCCGGAAAAATGAAAGCGCTGTTCGGCGGCAAGGGCTTCTACATAGCCCTTGGGCTATGTCTGGTGACGGTGGGTATCATCGGGTATATGGTTTTTTTCACCAAAGAACCCCCGGCACAGGAGGTAGTGGAGCCTGCTCCCGTGGTTGACCAGAAACCCGTGGTGCAGCAGCAGGAGGAAGAGGAACCGGAACCTGAACCGGAGGAGGAAGAGCCCCAGCCGGTGATCCAGGTGGAGGAACTGCTGCCCCAGGTGATTTCCCCTCTGGACGGCACCACGGTGACGGTATTCAGCATGACAGAGCTGATCTATGACGAGACCATGGCCGACTGGCGGACCCATGATGGACTGGACATTCAGGCCGCCGAGGGCGATTCGGTGAAAACTGCCGCTGCCGGCACCGTTACGGAAGTGGTGAACGATGAACTGATGGGCACTACCGTGGTCATTGAACACGCTGACGGCTATACCACCCAGTACAGCAGTCTCCAGACCAATCCCCCGGTAAGCGTGGGTCAGAAGGTCTCTGCCGGCGACATCATCGGCACTGTAGGCAGCACAGCTGCTGCGGAAAGCGCCATGGGCCCCCATCTCCATTTCTCCGTATCCAAGGACGGCCAGATCGTGGATCCGTCGGAATACGTCCAGTAAATCTGATAGGAAAACGCCCCGCCCGTTCCCAAAAGGAACAGGCGGGGCGCTCTTTGTGCTGTGGAGGCGGCGTAAGGTTGCCGAAACGAAAAAGCGGCGCAGCCAAGGCTGCGCCGCTTGTGGGAAATCAGTCGTTCTTTTCTTCGCTTTCCGGCTGGTCAGGCTGGGAAGGGTCAGCGGGCTCCTCCGGCTGGGAGGGTTCTTCCGGCTGCTGCTCCGGCTGAGCGGCTTCGTCGAAGTCCGGCATAGGCACCGGCTCAGACACCATGGAGATGTGCTTGGCAGGAGCCTCAATCACCGCAGGTGTGCTGGGACGGAAGGATTTGGGCTCTTCTTCCCGGGTGGCGCCGTAGTTGTCCACGGTCTCCGGATCCCGGCCCTCGATGATGGCCATCATCTCCTGACCGGTGATGGTCTCCTTCTTCAGCAGGTATGCGGCGATCTTGTCCAGCAGTTCCCGGTTGGCCTCCAGGATCTCCTTGGCCTCCTGATGGCACTGACGGATGATCTTGATAACGGCCCGGTCAGCAGCCGCATAGGTCTCCTGGGCGCAGGACATGGAGTAGGTGTCGTCCAGATACTGGGTATTCACCGTGCCCAGGGCCATCATATCGAATTCTTCGCACATACCGAACCGTGCCACCAGGTTCCGGGCCAGCTCCGTGGCCCGCTCGATGTCGTTGGCGGCGCCGGAGGTCATGGTGTTGCACACCACTTCCTCACTGGAGCGGCCTGCCAGCAGGGTGCGGATCTCCGTAAGGATGTCCTCACGGGACATGAGGAATTTCTCCTCTTCCGGCAGATGCAGGGTATAGCCCAGGGCGCCCTGGGTATGGGGCACAATGGTGATTTTGGATACGGGCTGGGCATTTTTCTGCTTGGCAGCCACCAGAGCATGTCCCACCTCGTGGTAAGCGATGATCCGCTTTTCGTCTTCGGTGATGACGGTGCCCTTCTTTTCCGAACCGGCGATGACCACCTCGAAGGATACCAGCAGGTCGTTCTGGTTTACGGCCTTCCGGCCCTTGCGCACGGCCCGCAGGGCCGCCTCGTTCACCAGGTTGGCCAGGTCTGCACCTACGCAGCCGGCGGTGGCCTGGGCGATCTTGTTCAGATCCACGTCCTCTGCCAGATGGATGTTCCGGGTGTGGACCTGCAGCGTGGCCAGACGGCCTGCCAGGTTGGGACGGTCCACCGTGATGCGCCGGTCGAAACGGCCGGGACGCAGCAGCGCCTTATCCAGCACCTCAGGACGGTTGGTGGCGGCCAGCACGATGACGCCCTTGGTGGGGTCAAAGCCGTCCAGTTCCGCCAGCAGCTGGTTGAGGGTCTGCTCGCGCTCGTCGTTGCCGCCGAAACGGCCGCCGTCACGGCTCTTACCGATGGTGTCGATCTCGTCGATGAAGATGATGCAGGGGGCTACCTTGGCGGCCTCCTTGAACAGGTCACGGACACGGCTGGCGCCTACGCCCACGAACATCTCCACAAAGTCCGAACCGGAGATGGAGAAGAAGGGCACGCCGGCCTCACCGGCCACGGCCTTGGCCAGCAGCGTCTTACCGGTACCGGGAGAGCCTACCAGCAGTGCGCCCTTGGGCAGCCGGGCACCGATGGCGGCGTACTTGCCGGGATTGTGGAGGAAGTCGATGATCTCCTCCAAAGACTCCTTGGCCTCATCCTGACCGGCCACATCCTTGAAGGTGACGCCGGTGGATTTCTCCATATACACCTTGGCATTGGCCTTGCCCACATTGCCGATACCGCCGATGCCGCCGCCGTTCTTGGACATGATGCGCATGAGCAGCATGAAAAGACCTACCATCAGGATCACCGGCAGCACGTAAGCCACCATCAGCTCCAGCACCGGCGACATAGGCGCCTGATAGGGCTCGGTATAGCTGATGGAGGGGTGCTCGTCCAGCAGGGCGAAGAGGTAGGGGTTGTTCAGCTCCGTGGTGTAGAGCGTCACGTCCTTGCCGGAATACGTCTTACCCTCCTCGTCAGTATAGACGTAGTCGTCAGTGGGGTCGATATAGATGGTGTTGTCCTTGAACTCGATGGACTGGATGTCCTCGGCTTTCACCATGGCGATGAACTGGCTGTAGGTCACCTCATGGCTGGTGGTGCGGTTGGCACTGTTGCCGGCATAAGCGCCCAGATAGTTGAACACCACCGTCAGAGCTACCGCCCAGGCGATGAGCGTCAGCACACCACGGAGATTCTTGTTGTTTTTGCCGTTCTTGTTGTTCTTTTTATTGTTCTGCTGATTAGGGTCCATATCGGTCTCCTTCCGTAAACCGCTGCAAAAGCAGCGGGAAGCTTTTCGGCTGTGGGCAGTATACCATAAAAAAAAGAAAGCCACAAGCGAAACAGTCGTCCGAGCTGTAAAATTTCTATGAATCATGCTTTATCTTGCCCCGCAGATATGCTATACTGAGGCGATAGCAGAAAAAAGTGTTGAGGGATAAAAAATGGCAGAAAAAGAACTGAAAAAGTCATTGCCGGAGGCCCAGGCTGACGGCATCATCGAAGGCCGCAACGCCGTCATCGAGGCGCTGCGCTCCGGCACCGCCATGGACAAGATCTATCTGGCCAAAGGCGAGACGGACAAGACCCTGGGCCACATTGCCTCCAAGGCCCGTGCCGCAGGGATCGTGATGGTGGAGGCGGACCGGCGGAAGCTGGACGCCATGAGCCGCACCCATGCCCATCAGGGGGTCATTGCCCTGGCGGCGGTGCGGGAATATGTGACGGTGGAGTCACTGCTCTCCGCCGCAGCGGAGAAGGGGGAACCGCCGCTGCTGGTGGTGTGCGATGAGATCTCCGATCCCCATAACTTAGGGGCCATCCTGCGTACTGCCGAGTGTGCCGGCGCCCACGGCGTCATCATCCCCAAGCGCCGCAGCGCAGGGCTCACGGCCATCGTGGCCAAAACCTCTGCCGGTGCGGTGAGCTATATGCCCGTGGCTCGGGTAGCCAATCTCCCCAGCCTGCTGAAGGATCTGAAAAAGCAGGGGCTATGGATCTTCGGCACCGCCGCCGGAGGCAATACCACCCTGTATGAAGCGGATCTCAAGGGTCCGGCGGCCATCGTTATCGGCAGTGAGGGCGACGGTATGAGCCGTCTGGTGTCTGAAAACTGCGATTTTCTGGTGAGCATTCCCATGAAGGGCAGGATCTCCTCTCTCAATGCTTCCGCCGCCGCTGCCATTTTGCTGTATGAGGCGGTGCGCCAGCGCAGTTGACCAACACCCGAAAGGAATTCTATGAGCGATCACAATGAGCACAAAATCGATGTAGATCCCGAAGAGCTGGAAACCTTTACCCTGGAAGATATTCTGGCTGAGTTCGGCCATGGAGCAGCCGTGGAGCAGGAAGCGGAGGACATACCTGTGGATGTGGAAACGGCGCAGCCGGATACCACGCAGCAGGAAGCCCCTTTGCAGTCTCCGGAGGAGCCGGAGCCTGCTGCAGCCTGCCATCCTGCCGAAGAAGAGGTCACTGCGCCGGAAAAACCGGTGGAAGCCCCTCAGGAGCAGCTCCGGGCACCTTCCCGGCTGGGAGCCAAGATCCTGCATTTCCCTTCCCGGTTCAAAGGAAAGGGCATCCAGGAGCAGGAGGAAGAACCGGCGGAAGAGGCAGAACCCGCCGCGCCCCAGGAACCGGAGTCTCAGGAGCCAGAGCAGCCCCAACCGGAGTCCCAGTCACCCGGGGAAGAGGAACAGCCGCAGCCGGAACCCCAGCCGCCCCAGCAGGATATTTCCCTGGAGGATCTGATGGCCAGTACCGTGGAGTCGGTGCTGGATGGCGATGACGCCATATTGGACGAGCCCGAGCCCCTGGGCCAGCGGCTTATTGCCTGGGTGTCCGGGGCAGCGGCTGTCCTGCGGCGCCTGGCCCGGCACCGTCGGAAGGCGGTGCGGCCCAAGCATACCCAGGAAGAGGCGGCGCCGGAACCGGACATGGATGAAGCGGCCCGCCAGGCCACAGGCCGGTGCAAGAAGCTGCGGCGGCAGATGCTGTGGTCGGCGCTGCCCACGGTGGCGCTGGCGGCGGTCAGTGTGCTGGATATGCTGCGCCCGGCCTTTTTGCCGGACATCTGGCTGCAAGAGCCGCTGCTGCGCTGCGGTGTCACCGGCGGCCTTCTGGCGTTGACGGCGGCCCTGGCGCTGTCGGTATGGCAGGGCGTGTATACGTCTCTGCGCGGCAAGCGGCCGGACAGCCGTCTGGCGGCGGCGTTGACGGTGCTGGCGGTACTGGCGGACTGCGTTTATGGAGCGGTAACGGCGGATGCCCCGCAGCTGCCCTTTGCTGCGCCTGCTGCCTTGCTGGTGTGGACCTGCCTGGCCGGAGAATACTGCCTGTGGCGCGCCAGGCGGGAGGCATACCGTCTGGCCCAGCTGGGCGGACGGCCGCCCTATGGTGTGACCATCACTGCTGCCGGGGCCTGCAAGCAGCGGGGAAAGCTCCGGGGCTTCTATAACATCTCCCGTCTGGCGGACCCGGCGGAGCGGCTGCAGGTGCTGCTGGTGCCGGTGCTGCTGTCTGCCGCTACGGTGCTGGCGGGGGTGGTATGTCTGGGCGGCAGCAGAACGGCGGAGTTTTTCCATGTCTGGTCTGCCATGCTGCTGGCAGCGGTGCCTCTGGGTTTGCCTCTGAGCGCCTCCCTGCCCCTCTCCCGTCTCAACCGGCGGCTGAGCCGCAGCGGCAGCGCCGTGGCGGGTTACGCCGGTGCGGCGGAAATCAGTGAATCCCGCCGTCTGGTGGTGACGGACGCTGATCTGTTCCCACCGGGAACGGTGAGCCTCAACGGATTGAAGATCTACGGCGAGGAGATCGGCAAGGTGGCATCCTATGCCGCCACAGTGGCCCGGGCATCGGAAAGCCCCCTGCGGCCCATCTTTGACCACCTGCTGGCCAGTGAGGGCGGCACCTGCCGTGAACTGGAGGATCTCTGCTTTTACGAGGAAGGCGGAGTAGGCGGTACCATCCGGGGCGAGTCGGTGCTGATGGGCAGTGCCTTTTTCATGAAGAAGATGCATGTGTCCCTGCCCCGGGAGTTGAAGGTGAAAACCGGCGTGTTCCTGGCGGTGGATCGGCAGCTCATTGCCATCTTCGCCATCAAATACCAGACCTCCCGGAACGTGGAGTGGGCGCTCCGGGCCCTGCGCCGCAGCCGTACGGAGGTGGTATTGGCCGTCCGGGGCAGCAACGTCACACCCGGACTTCTGAAGGCTAAGTTCCACCTGAAGGGGAAACCTGTGTATCCGGATATCTCTACCCGGCTGGCCCTGTCGGATCTCTCCGGCGCCCGGGCAGAGCGGGCCAATGCCATTTTGTACCGGGACGGCCTGATGCCTTTGGCAGAAACCGTCATCGGCAGCCGCCGCTGCTGCCGTATGGTGAAAGCCGCCGTTGCCATCTGCGTGCTGGGAGCCGTGTGCGGATTGCTGCTGGGCTATTATCTTACGGGCCAGGCGGTATACAGCGCCCTGAATGCCGGATATCTCACGGGATATTCCCTGCTGTGGCTGCTGCCGGTGCTGCTGCTGGGCGATCTGGTAAAGCGCTATTAATAAAAAAGAGGACGAAATTTCGCCCTCTTTTTTGCTTTCTGGGAGGGCGTCTGTAAATTTTGCCGAAAAATTCGCAAAATGAGGTTGTCAGTTCGGGGGAAATATTATATAATCCGAGTGTTGAGCGATTTACGCATTTGCGGTGCGCTCGATGAAAACGAAGGGAGAAACTGTAGTATGACCGCCAACGATATTCGTAATGTTTGCCTGCTGGGCCACGGTGGTTCCGGCAAGACTTCCCTGGCAGAACAGATGCTCTTTATGACCAAGGGTTCCGACCGGCTGGGAAAGACTGCCGACGGGAATACCACCTGTGACTATGACGCCGAAGAGATCAAGCGCCAGATTTCCATTTCTCTGGCCTTTGCTCCCGTACAGTATAAGGGTGTGAAGATCAACGTCATGGACGCTCCCGGCAACTTTGATTTTTCCGGCGAGGCTCTGTCGGCCATCCGTGCCGCTGAGTGCGCCGTGCTGGTAGGTGCCGCCAAGGATGGACTGTCCGTGGGTCTGGAGCGCACCTGGAAGATGCTGGGCAAGAAGCCCCGCATGATTTTCATCAACCGCACCGATGAAGAGAACAGCGATTACAATGCCTGCCTGGAGGCCATCAAGGCCAAGTTCGGCCAGAGCGTGGTGCCCGTGGTGGTGCCGGTGCTGGATGGCAGCAAGAAGGTCACGGGCATCGTGGACCTGCTGCACAACAAGGCCTATGAGGTCAAGGGCGGCAAGGCTGCCGAGTGCCCCGTTCCCGCCGGTCTGGCCGACGAGGTGGAGGCCCTGCGTGCTGAGCTGATGGAAGCTGCCGCCGGTGCCGACGAGGAGCTGATGGAAAAGTTCTTCGACACCATGGAGCTTACCGACGCCGAGATGGCCAAGGGCCTGAAGATCGGTGTCCGGGACGGCAGCGTCTGCCCGGTGCTGTGCGGCAGTGCCGTCAGCGGTCTGGGTGTTGAGATGCTGATGCAGACGGTGCTGGATCTGGTGCCGGTGGCAACGGATATGCCCGCTGAGCAGGCCAAGGACGATGACGGCAAGGACGTGGAAGTGGCCATCGACCCCAACGGTCCCACGGCTGCCATCGTGTTCAAGACCATTTCCGACCAGTACGGCAAGTACTCCATGATCAAGGTCATCCGGGGCAAGGTCACCAGCGACATGGCGCTTTACAACACCACCACCGGCAATACCGAGAAGCTGGGACGTCTGTATGTGATGAAGGGCAAGAAGGCTGAAGAAACCAAGGAGATCTGCTGCGGCGACATCGGCGCCATCGGCAAGATGGATAAGGTAAAGACCGGCGATACTCTGTGCGATGCCAAGCATATTGTGAAGCTGGCGGCCATGGATTATGCGCCTCCCTGCTACAGCCGTGCCATCTCCCCCAAGACCAAGCAGGAGATCGAAAAGCTGGGCACCGGCCTGAACAAGCTCAATGAGGAAGATCCCACCTTTACCGTGGTGAATAACGCCGAGACCCACCAGACGGTGATCTCCGGCGCCGGCGATATCCAGATCGACGTGCTGTGCGCCAAGCTGAAGAGCCGCTTCGGCGTGGATGCTGAGCTCAGCACGCCCCGTGTGGCTTATCGTGAGAAGATCCGTTCCACTGTACGTAAGCAGGGCCGCTATAAGAAGCAGACCGGCGGTTCCGGCCAGTTCGGCGATGTCCATATCATCTTTGAGCCCCAGACCGAGCAGGAAGACATGATCTTTGAGGAGAACGTCTTCGGCGGTTCCGTGCCCAAGAACTACTTCCCGGCTGTTGAAAAGGGCCTGCGGGAGAGCTGCCTCCACGGTGTGCTGGCCGGCTATCCTGTGGTGTTCCTGAAGGCCACCCTGGTGGATGGTTCTTACCACCCCGTGGACTCTTCGGAAATCGCCTTTAAGCTGGCGGCCAACCTGGCTTTCAAGGCCGCACTGCCTGAGGCAAAGCCGGTGCTGATGGAGCCCATCGGCCAGCTGAAGGTCACCATCCCCGACAGCTACCTGGGCGACGTCATGGGCGATCTGAATAAGCGCCGCGGCCGTGTCATGGGCATGACCCCCACCGGTGACGGTGAGCAGGTGCTGGAGGCCGAGGTGCCTATGGCCGAGATGATGAGCTACGCCATCGATCTGCGGTCCATGACCCAGTCCCGTGGTACCTTCACCTTTGAATTCGTGCGCTATGAGGACTGCCCCGCTGCAGCCCAGGAAAAGGCCATCGCCGAGGCCAAGGCCTTGGCGGAAGCCGAGTAAGACATCCATATCAGCCACCGGACGCTCTGCGTCCGGTGGCTCAGCCTGTCGAAAAAGTCTTTTCGACAGGCTGCTGCACTTTTTGAAACTTCAAAAAAGTTTCAAAAAGTGGTTTGACTGGACGTGAACGGCCCAGGCCGGCTTCTCTTGGCCTGCGGCCAATTCACCTTCAGACAACCCTGACGGTTTTCTTTCACACTATCTTTCCCTCCGAAACCTTCGGCGGGAAGGTTTATCGACAGACTCAGCCACCGGACGCTCTGCGTCCGGTGGCTTTTCTCTGCCAAAAAAATTTTTTTCAAAAACCTCTTTACAAACCTGCTTCCATGTGCTACTATACAAATGCAAACAATAATCATTAGCAGCAAGAAGGTGGTGTATGGAAAAGGTCAGACGATACAGTCCCAAGCGGGAGGCGATCCTGGCGTGCCTGCGATCCACGGACAGCCACCCGGCGGCAGAGTGGGTCTATGCCCAGCTCAAGCCCAGCATCCCGGATCTTTCCCTGGCCACGGTGTACCGCAATCTGGCGCAGTTCCGGCAGGACGGCAGCGTCACGGTCATCGGTAACGTCAACGGGGAAGAGCGGTACGATGCCGACACCCATCCCCACAGCCATTTCATCTGCCGCAGCTGCGGCAAGGTGGCGGATCTGCCCATGAGCCGGGTGGAAATGCCGGATACGGCAGCTCTGGGGCGAACGGACAGCTGCAGCGTCACGTTTTACGGCTGCTGCAATGCATGTCTGGAAAAGAAGAAAGCATGAATCCTGCTGCTTTTTCCAAAAAGCAGGAAAGATAAGAAACGGCCAACCAATTTAATTTGACTGATAAAAAACTGGAGGAAAAAATTATGAAGAAGTATGTATGCTCTGTCTGCGGTTATGTCCACACGGCTGACTCCCTGGATCCCGATTTCAAGTGCCCCGTCTGCGGTGTGCCCGCTTCCAAGTTTGTGGAGCAGACCGGCGAGATGAAGCTGGCCGCTGAGCATGAATTCGGTATCTACAGCAAGACCGTTGAGAACAACGCCGACATCTCCGCTGAGGATAAGGCTTACATCCTGGAGCAGCTGAAGGCCAACTTCAACGGCGAGTGCTCCGAGGTGGGTATGTATCTGTGCATGGCCCGTATCGCCCATCGCGAGGGTTATCCCGAGATCGGCCTGTACTGGGAGAAGGCTGCCTACGAAGAGGCTGAGCATGCCGCCAAGTTCGCTGAGCTGCTGGGCAGCACCCTGGAGCCCAACATGAAGGCTTCCACCAAGGAGAACCTGGCCTGGCGTGTGGATTGCGAGTTCGGCGCTACTCAGGGCAAGTTCGATCTGGCCGCCTGCGCCAAGAAGAACGGCCTGGATGCCATCCATGACACCGTCCATGAGATGGCCCGTGACGAGGCCCGCCATGGCAAGGCTCTGAAGGGCCTGCTGGAGCGTTACTTCGGCTAAGACCGGTATACCGCATCAAAGCCCAGCGCCAGCGGGTTTGATGCGGAGAGGAGGCACAACGAAGCGAAGCGGAGATCTGCCGCTGTGCGGGAGATGGAGCGGAGTGCAGTTTGTGCCGACGAGCTGGAGCGTTACTTCGGCTAATCGCTTATAACACAACCCGAACCGGGGCATACTCCCGGTAGCAAAGGAAAGGAGCAACTACTATGGATAAATATATCTGCCCCTGCGGCTATGAATACGATCCTGCTGTAGGCGATCCTGATAACGGTGTGGCCCCCGGCACTGCCTGGGAAGATGTTCCCGCCGATTGGGTCTGCCCTGTGTGCGGCCTGGGTAAGGACGTATTTGAAAAGGCCTGAGATATCCAAGAGAAAAAGAGGACCGCTGAAAGCGGTCCTCTTTTTTGCGCTGCAGGAAAAATACTCCTTGCATCCTGACCGTGGGTGGGTTACTATGAACAACGGTGCCCTTGCGGGGGGTACCGGGGAAGGAGGAGTGACCCGTGCTGAGATCCAAAATCTATGATGATCCGGCGGAATATGCCGAGCGGCAGCGCTGGTGGGTATATGCCATTTTGATGGGGGTAGGCGGCTTTTACGGCGCCTATACCTATACGGTGCGGGGCGGGGTGTTCTGCAATGCCCAGACCGCAAACTTTGTGCTGTTTGCCATGGCCCTGGGCCAGGCGCAGTGGTGGAAGGCTGTGTATTTCCTTATTCCCATGAGCGCCTATTTTCTGGGCGCCGTGCTGTCGGAATGGGCCATGACCTCCAAACGCTGGAAAAGCCCGGTGCATTGGGAGACAGCCCTCATCGTGGTGGAGATGTGCGTGGTGCTGGCGCTGGGCTTCCTGCCGGAGAGTGCACCGTACCAGATCTGCCAGGTGGCCATCAATTTCATCTGCTCCATGCAGTACAACACCTTCCGGGCGGCCCAGGGAATCCCTATGGCCACCACTTTCTGCACCAATCACCTGCGTCAGACGGGCGTGTTCTTCTGCCAGGCCCTTCGGAGCCATGAGCGCCGCCATATCAAGCGGATGCTGGCCCATGTGGAGATGCTGGCGGTATTCGTGCTGGGCGGCGTGGTGGCTTCGGTTCTGTGTGGATATTTCCAGGGCCGGGCCATCTGGGCTGCGCTGATCCCGCTGGCTGCGCTGCTGGGCGATCTGCTGTTGGCGGATCTGAAGGAAAAAGACACTCCCTGACCTACCGACTTGCCGCCTGAACTGCGAAATTTTATTGTCTGGTTGACAATTCTCCCCGGACTGGTATAATGAATTTGGGCATAAAGAACCCGTAAAAATTTTACCGAAGGACGAGAGAAATGATCAACCGACAACGCCTGCGGGAGCTGCATATCGGTATGCGGAATGTGAAAACGGCATCTGCAGCTACCTTGTGCGCTCTGGTATACCTGCTGATGGACCGCAACCCCACCTTTGCCTGCATCGGCGCCGTGTTCGGCACCGGCAAGGATGTGGCACATTCCTGGCTCAACGGCGGCAACCGCCTGTTTGGCACCATCATCGGCGGCTTTCTGGGAATGGGGCTGTTTCGCATCTATATCATTTTTTATCCCGATGGCGGAATGCATGCTCTGATGCTGCCGCTGCTGTTTGTGGGGATCATCGTGCTGATCCTGGCCAGCCAGCTGTTCAACTGGCCCGGAGCCATCCATCCCGGCGGCGTGATGCTGTGCATTTTGCTTTTCAACCAGCCGGTGGACAGCTATGTCAGCTATTCCCTGGCCCGGATGCTGGATACCGGCTTCGGTGTGGTGGTGGCCATCCTTATCAATGTGCTGCTGCCCCGTGAGCGGCTGCAGAAGATCCTGCACGTGCTTTCCGGCGGGCGGTATAAGCCGGAGGAGCACCCCGGTGCGGTCAGTGAATGAATGCAATAAAGGAGGATGCAGATGCATCCTCCTTTTCTTGTTTGAGAAAACAGATATTCTACTGAATTTATATTGTAAAAAATAAAAGGATTTGCTATATTCAGCATAAGGAGACACTGAAGCATGACGAGATGATGGAATGCCGGTGGACAGCGTGATGGCTGCCTGAAACCGGATGCGTACATGAGGTGCCGCATATGAGAAAAAAGATCTTCTACGTTACCTTCCCCCTGATCCTGCTGCCCAGCCTGTTTCCCTGGTTCCATCTGGACGATCCGGCGGTAACCATTACGGGGGTGGAATGTCTGCTGCAGCGCTGGATCACACCGGTGCTGGCCCTGGTAGCCTATTATGTGGGAGAGATCGAATCCCGGCGGGACAGGGGGTATGAGAAGCCCTTTATCAGTATGGGCTACAATGTGGCCCACCTCTTCCTCCTGCTGCCTATGCTGCGGGCGTATCAATATTGGCCGGTGTGGTGCGGCCTGAGCCGCAACGCCACCATGGCCTACAGCCTCCAGGCGGCCCAGCCGGCGTTCTGGGTGCAGGGGATTCTCATCGTGATCCACTGGATCCTGTTCTGGCGGTACGGCCGGGAGCGGGTATATCTGGAACCACGGGAATGAGAAAAACAGTGAGAAACGCGATAGAAAAAAGGAGAGAACTTGGCTCTCTCCTTTTTATATTTGCTTACCGCTGGTCGTACTGCTTGACGGTGACTTCTTCCTTGTCGAAATCCAGGAAGATCTGATAGGCGTAGTTATCTTCGCTGGTATCCCAGATCTCCACGAACTTGGGGGTCACCTCAATGATGATCTCGTCCTCTTCGTGGGAATACTTGTTGTAGCTGCCCCACAGGTGCTGCTTGTACAGCTTTTCAAACCGGCGGTCCGGCTCGTCGATGACCAGACCCTTGTTGGCGGCCAGACCCTCAATCTGCACGCCGCTCCAGCACAGGGCCACATGGGGATTCTGATAGAGCTGCTGGGTCTTGCGGAAATTCTTGTCGGTCTTGAAATAGACCTTGTTGTCATAGAACAGGCAGCTGACGTTGCGGACCATCACATAGTCGTTGACGGAGCTGGCCAGAGCCATGATCTTCCAGTCCCCCAGCTTCTGGAACATCAGTTCCACCGCCTGGGGAAAGGTCAGGTGCTTATCCAAACTGAACTGCATGGTTTGTCCTCCTTACTGAATGAGATGTTTCATGGGAACGCTGAGCTTCTTATAGAGCAAAAAGACCAGCAGCGATGTGATGATCCGGGAGAGCAGGTTGAAAGGAACTACAGAAAAGGCCACCATGGTGGGGATATCCTTAATCCAGGGATTGGCAGCAGAGAAGGCGCCGAGGATAGACTCCCAGTCCATGCCGTAGAGCTTCATGTAGGCCGGGAAGATCAGGTACAGATTGGTGATGACGGCCACCACGATGCTGCACACGCTGCCCAGCACCAGACCGATGACGGCGCCCTTCTTGGTGCGGTGACGGCGGTAATACAGTACGGCGGGCAGCACATAGGCCAGGCTCAAAAGCAGGTTCTGCACTTCACCGGTGAACATGGAGCTGGTACCCTGGAACACCAGCTTCAGCACCAGCTTCACCACGATGATCAGCACGCCGCCCAAGGGGCCCAGAATAAAGCCGCCGAACAGTTCTGGCAGCGCCGACAGGTCCAGATCGGCGAAGGGAGAGAGTACAGGGATGGACACCTTGAAATACATGAGGATGAAGGCGATGGCCCCCAGCATGGCGGCCATGGTCAGCCGCCGCAGATTGGTTTTTGGCATGATACAATACCTCCTGAAAAGAAAAATTCCCGAAGCCAATCAGAAAACAGCCTCGGGAAACACCATCAGGAGACATGGCGAGTCCGCCCGCCCCAAAAGGACAGGCAGCATACATGGCCGCAGCGGTGTTTCGTCTTCTCCCATCCGGACTTTTACCGTCGGTTCCGGAATCGCACCGGATCGGCCTGCCGCCAGCGGCGGAGGTTCATGGACTGTACCATCGGTCGGGAATTGCACCCTGCCCCAAAGACGTTTCCATATGCACTTCTGTGGTTCATCATAATCCATTTTCCGCCGTTCGTCAATATGCAGATTCCGGAAAACAGGTTCGGCAAGAGAAAACCCTCTTTTCATTTACAATTCCGCATAAGTTTGGTATAATTATTGTATCTGACCGCAAAAACTACAGATTCTGCCGAAAGGAGAAGGACCCATATGAACCAGGAGATCAAGGACATCCTCGCCATTGTGGACCATACGCTGCTGAGCCAGGGGGCCACCTGGGAGGAGATCCGGGCCATCTGTGACGATGGTGTGCGCTACGGCTGCGCCAGCGTCTGCATCCCCGCTTCCTATGTCAAACAGGCGTCGGAGTATCTGGCAGGCCGCCTGCCGGTATGCACCGTCATCGGATTCCCCAACGGCTATTCCACCACCGCTGTCAAGTGCGCCGAGACCCGGGACGCCGTGCAGAACGGCGCCGACGAGATCGATATGGTCATCAACATCGGCTGGGTGAAGGACGGCCTGTACGACCAGGTGCTGCAGGAGATCCGTCAGGTGAAGGAAGCCTGCGGCGGGAAACTTTTGAAAGTCATCATCGAGACGTGCCTGCTCACCGAGGAGGAAAAGGTGGAGATGTGCCGGGTGGTGAGCCAGTCCGGCGCCGAATATATCAAGACCTCCACCGGATTTGGCGGCGGCGGCGCTACCCGGGCCGACGTGGCGCTGTTCCGGGCCAATGTGGAACCCCATGTGAAGATCAAGGCCGCCGGCGGCATCTCCAGCCTGGATGATGCCCGGGATTTCATGGCGCTGGGCGCCAGCCGTCTGGGTACCTCCCGGATCGTCAAGGCGGTCAAAGCCATGGAAAATCAGTAATTGATAAAGGAGTCGATACTATGCCTACCCCTCATAACCACGCACCTGCCGGCGCTTTTGCCAAAACCGTGCTGATGCCCGGCGATCCGCTGCGGGCCAAATTCATTGCCGAGACATTTCTGGAAAATCCCAAGCTTGTCAACAACGTCCGGGGCGTTCAGGGCTATACCGGCACCTACAAGGGTGTGCCGGTGTCCGTGATGGCCTCCGGCATGGGCATCCCATCCATTGCCATCTATGCCAATGAGCTCTTCACCCAGTACGATGTGGACAACATCATCCGGGTGGGCTCCGCCGGCGCTATGCGTGCGGACATGGAGCTGGGCAGCGTGGTGGCCGGTATGGGCGCCTGCACCAACTCCTCCTTTGCCGAGCAGTATGAACTGGGCGGCACCTTTGCCCCCATTGCTGACTTTACCCTGCTCTCCGCCGCTGTGGAAGCTGCCGGTGAGCTGGGCGTGAAGATGCCTGTGGGCAACCTCTATTCCTCCGATACCTTCTACGATGCCGCAAACCGCAACAGCCGCTGGTCCAAGATGGGCGTGCTGGCGGTGGAGATGGAGGCGGCCGGACTCTACTGCACCGCTGCCTATACCGGCAAGCGTGCCCTGGCCATCTGCTCCATCTCCGACAACCTGGTGACGGGTCAGGAGCTGTCCCCGGAAGATCGCCAGACCACCTTTACCAATATGATGAAAATCGGACTGGAAGTGGCCGTTAAAATGGCAAATCGGTGAAAAAACGAAAAGAGGAGCGGAACATCTCGTCCGCTCCCCCTTTTTTTGGACGAAATCACGGCAGATTTTGTAAACAAAGGGTAAAAAACAGGATAAGACTACTTGATACCAAAGAGGGAATTTGCTATAATATTTGCACCTGGGCAAACTGCCCGGAATATGAAAGGAGTATGAAGAATCATGAAAAAAGTTCTTGCTTTGATCCTGGCTCTCATGATGGCTCTGTCTCTGGTTGCCTGCGGCGGTACCCCCAGCAGCGACGACGGCGACAAGGATCCTGAAGTCATCACCGATCCCACCAAGATCCCCGATGAAATGACCTCTGAGGACGGTAAGTATCAGGTGGCATTCATCACCGACGTGGGTGACCTGAAGGACCAGTCCTTCAACGAAGGTACTTATGACGGCGTGAAGCTGTATGCCGCCAACAACGGTAAGTCCTACAAGTATTACAGACCGGGCGGCGGCAATGAAGCTACCGACGATGACCGTATTGAGGCCATGAAGCTGGCCTGCGACAACGGCGCCGAGGTGGTTGTGGCTGCCGGCTTCCTGCAGGAGAACGCCCTGGTGGCCGCTGCTCAGGCTTATCCTGACGTCAACTTCGTGTTTATCGATGGCTATCCTGTCTATAAGGAAAAGGATGCTGAGGGTAAGGGTATCGGCGATCCTCTGCCCAACGTGGCCGGCGTGGCCTTCCAGGAGGAGCAGGCTGGCTATCTGGCCGGCTATGCTGCTGTTAAGGATGGCTACACCAAGCTGGGCTACACCGGCGGCGGCGGCGGCACCAACCCCGCCTGCAACCGTTACGGCTACGGCTTCCTGCAGGGCGCTGAGGCCGCTGCTGCTGAGATGGGCGTGAAGGTGGAGATGAACTACTCCTTCCTGTACGGCGGCAGCTTCTCCGCTTCCAATGAGCTGCAGACCATGGCTACCGGCTGGTATCAGAACGGCACTGAGGTGATCTTCTGCGCCGGCGGCTCCATGTTCGCCTCCGTCACCGCTGCTGCGGCTGCTGAGGATGCCAAGGTCATCGGCGTGGGCGTCGCCCAGTCCTATCAGTCCGCTACCGTTGTTACCTCCGCTCTGAAGGGTCTGGCCGACGCCACTTCCTGGGCTATCGGTCAGCACTATGCCGGCACCTTTGACAAGATCGGCGGCGTGAGCACCTCCCTGGGCGCCAAGGACAACGCTGTGGGCCTGCCCACCGCTACCTGGTCCCTGGAAGGCTGGAGCGTGGAAGAGTATGAGGCCATGTTCGCCAAGATGGTCAGCGGTGAGATCAAGGTGGATGCCGGCGGCGATCTGGCTCCCGCTGCTCCCGAGAGCACTGCCAACGTGACCGTCAACGTCATTGCCTGACACATAGGTTACTGAAAGAAGGAACGCTTCGGCGTTCCTTCTTTTTTGCGCTTTTATCCATAAAAAAATCCGTCAAGAGAGCAGGCTTGTCTTGCACTTTCACCGAAAAAACGCTATACTGAAACAGTATAAATGCGCAAAGTGTGTTGTAAAAACCAGAGAAAGTAGGTGACCGCATGGAACATACCTGTGAGTATGTGATTGAAATGAATCACATTACCAAGGAATTTCCCGGCATCAAAGCCAATGATGACATCACCCTGCAGCTGCGGCGGGGCGAGATCCACGCTCTGCTGGGGGAAAACGGCGCCGGAAAATCCACTCTGATGTCGGTACTTTTCGGCCTGTATCAGCCGGAGCAGGGTGAAATCCGGAAAAACGGGGAAGTGGTGAAGATCAACAACCCCAATGACGCCACCGCCCTGGGCATCGGCATGGTGCACCAGCATTTCAAGCTCATTGAAGTCTTTACGGTGCTGGACAACATCATTCTGGGTGCCGAGACCACCAAGATGGGCTTCCTGCAGAAGAAGGAGGCCCGGAAAAAGGTGCAGGAGCTGTCGGAGCGCTATGGTCTCCACGTGGATCTGGACGCCAAGGTGGAGGATATCACCGTGGGCATGCAGCAGCGGGTGGAGATCCTGAAGATGCTCTACCGGGACAATGAGATCCTGATTTTCGATGAGCCTACGGCGGTGCTGACGCCCCAGGAGATCGACGAACTGATGAAGACCATGAAGGGCTTTGCTCAGGAAGGAAAATCCATCCTCTTCATCAGCCATAAGCTCAACGAGATCATGGCCGTGGCCGACCGGGTAACGGTGCTGCGCAAGGGCAAGTATGTGGGCACTGTCAATACCTGTGATACGGACAAGCAGAGTCTGTCCAACATGATGGTGGGCCGTCCCGTGCAGCTGGAAGTGCAGAAGGAACCCGCCAAGCCCGGCGAGGCGGTGCTGCAGGTCCGGGATATGTGTGTGGGTTCCCACCGGCATAAGAAAAATGCGGTGAACCATGTGTCCTTTGATGTACGTAAAGGCGAGATCGTCTGCATTGCCGGTATCGACGGCAACGGCCAGACGGAGCTGATTCACGGCCTTACCGGACTGGATAAGATTTCTTCCGGTTCTGTGACCCTCTGTGGCCAGGAGATCGCCCATGCCTCCATCCGCCGCCGTGGCCATGACATGAGCCACATTCCCGAGGATCGGCACAAGCACGGCCTGGTGCTGGACTTCACCCTGGAGCAGAATCTGGTGCTCCAGCGGTTCCGGGAACCCCGGTTCCAGAAAATGGGCTTTATCAATGCGGCGGCTGTCCGCAGCTATGCCCAGCAGCTCATTGAACAATATGACGTCCGGTCCGGTCAGGGCCCCGTTACTGTGGCCCGCAGCATGTCCGGCGGCAACCAGCAGAAGGCCATCATTGCCCGTGAGCTGGATCGTGACAAGGAGCTGGTGGTGGCGGTGCAGCCTACCCGAGGACTGGACGTAGGCGCCATCGAGTACATCCATGGTCAGCTGGTGGCCCAGCGGGATGCCGGCAAGGCGGTGCTGCTGGTGTCCCTGGAACTGGATGAGGTGATGAGCCTCTCTGACCGGATCCTGGTGATGTATGAAGGTGAGATCGTAGGCGAACTGGATCCCGCAAAGACCACCGTGGAGGAGCTGGGCCTGTATATGTCCGGCGCCAAGAGCGACAAGGGAGGACAGACGGCATGAAGAATATTCTGCAAAAAGACGGTGGCCGCAAGGTTGTGGCATCGCTGCTGTCCATCCTGGCAGGCCTTGTGATCGGTGCCATCATCCTGGTGATCGTGGGCCTGTCCAAAAGCACCATCGGCGGCAGCGGTATCTGGGACGGCATCCGGATCATCTTCGGCGGCATTTTTGTCACCGGGCGGGAAGGCGGCGCCCTGACCTGGGGCTTCAACCCTACGTCCATCGGCACCATGCTCTTCCGGGCTACGCCCCTCATTATGACCGGCCTTTCCGTGGCTGTGGCTTTCAAAACCGGCCTTTTCAACATCG
>CALWXA010000037.1 GCA_944385395.1 uncultured Oscillospiraceae bacterium
TCCCCGCATTTGTCCAGTTTGGATTTTCTTCAATCAACCGTCGATAATACATCTCTTGTAACTCGATGCTGCTGTCCTGTTCTTCCTGTTCGGTGCTGACACGGCAGTAGGCCGCTACACGCAGATGTCTCATCTTCGCCGGTATATCCATCTCAATAGGAGAAATGCGGAACATATTTGCCATCAGCCCCTCTCCCATCACAGTGTTTATCTATATTTTATCAGAACCCCCGCGTCATGGAAAGCCCCTCTTCGAGACGCTTCGAGCGGCTGCACTTTTCTTGCTGTACTGCCTCAAACAATTCATCAGAAATAATGGCCTCATGCGAGTCGGTGTAGAGATACCGATTTATGAGACCATCATTTTTAATTTGGACTGCGCTGGTGCTAACCGTTTTCTGAAGGAGTACACGGCCTGTATATTTTTCATTGGAGAGCAGTTTGTCGATTGCCTCCCGATTCCACTTGGTCTTTCCTGCCGGAGAGAGGATACCCTGTTTTTCAAGACCAACAGCAATCTTACCCAGACTTTTTCCCGCCTTGTACTGCTGGAAGATCCAGATGACTATTTCGGCTTCTTGAGGATCAATGACCAGTGTACCGTCTGGCGCAGTCTGATATCCGTAGCATCTGCGCCGCGCCATTTTAGAACTGCCGTCCTGAAAACTTTTCCGAAGTCCAGCTTTAATCGACTCACTTTTCTGAAAGGACTTCATTGTGCTTCCTCCTTCTTAAAATAAAAATAGCCGCAACGGAAACCGCTGCGGCGCAATCAGTCATATACTTAGAAATAAAAAGAAAGTTGACAAATTTCGTGTCGAAATTTGTCAACTTATCTTGGTGGAGGCGAGGGGAGTCGAACCCCTGTCCGAAAACGTTTTGACAGGACTTTCTCCGGGCGCAGTTAAGTTTTAAGAAATTCCCGCGTCGGCAAAGACACTTAACAGACTTTGCCGGTTGGTAGAGTCATGATGCATGGGCGGGGCAACTCTTACCCGCCGCACGTACGCCACATAAACGACGCCTTCCCCGGCCTGTGGCCGCTCCGGTTCAGACGGCCGCTGCGTTAGGCAGCGACGGCAACAGTATTAGTGTTGTCAGTTAATTTTTAATTGCCCGTTTTTAGGTGGCCAGGCGCCACCGCCCGCTGATCCTGCCTCCGCGTCCCCGTCGAAACCGGTACGCCCCCATATGGCACCGCCCCGAAGGGCGGTGATTGGGTTATCGTCTTCCGTAAGGATCCGGCAGCTTATCCGGCTCCGGATACTCCACACCCTGGGTGTCCACCGTGATGGACTTGATGACCTGGGGTACCTTGGGCTTATCGTTGCGGTCCGTGGCCACAGAGGCAATGGCATCCACCGTGTCCATACCGTCCATGACGGCGCCGAAGGCCGCATACTGACCATCCAGGAAATACCCGTCGGCGTGCATGATGCAGAACTGGCTGCCGGCGCTGTTGGGAGCCTGGGCACGGGCCATGCTCAGCACGCCACGGCTGTGGCGCAGATCGTTGGGCACGCCGTTGATGGCAAACTCACCCTTGATGCAATACCCGGGACCGCCCATACCGGTGCCCTGGGGGCAGCCGCCCTGGATCATGAAGTCCGGGATCACACGGTGGAAAATGAGGCCGTTATAAAACCCGGAGTTGGCCAGAGAAATAAAATTGCGCACGCTCTGAGGCGCAATATCCGGATACAGCTCGCAGACGATCTTGCTGCCGTTCTCCATCTCAATGGTAGCAATAGGATTCATATGCATTCTCCTTTTTATCGGTTTTTCTCCCGTACGGCCCGCTCCATCTCCCGTTTGGCGTCCCGGGCGGCGATGGCCTCACGCTTGTCATACGTCTTTTTACCCTTGCACAGGCCCAGCTCTACCTTCACCCGGGCGTTCTTGAAATACAGTGACAGGGGGATCAGGGCATAGCCGTCCTGCTTCTGCAGGGCCTGGAGCTTGCGGATCTCCCGCTTATGCATCAAAAGACGCTTGGGCCGGTCCGGATCACGGTTGAAGATATTGCCCTGGTCATAGGGGGAAATATGCATCTGGTAGGCATAGATCTCCCCGTCCTTGGCCACGCAGAAGGAATCCTTCAGATTGGCCCGGCCGCCACGGATGGACTTGACCTCCGTGCCGAAAAGCTCAACGCCGGCTTCATAGCGCTCCTCCACAAAATAGTCGTGGAACGCTTTGCGGTTCTGCACCGCCGTTTTGGTACCTTGCTTATCCATGGAGCGCCTCCTTTCCGGCAGGATGATTCAGTATAGCACACTTCCGTCTGCTGCGCAAGGGCAAGGCTCACAGGGCTGTTTTTTATTTGCATTTTACCGGGAAAGGGACTATAATATTCGCTTAAGGATATTCAAACACCAAGGAGGTCCCACATGGAACAGAGAATCGAAACCAAATGCGTGCAGGGCGGCTATACCCCCGGCAACGGAGAGCCCCGGCAGATCCCCATCATTCAGAGCACCACGTTCAAATACGCTTCCAGCAGCGACATGGGCAAACTTTTTGACCTGGAAGCTTCCGGATATTTCTACTCCCGGCTGCAGAACCCCACCTGCGACGCCGTGGCGGCCAAGATCTGCGCCCTGGAGGGCGGCACCGCTGCCATGCTCACCTCCTCCGGTCAGGCGGCCAACTTCTTCGCCGTGTTCAACATCGCCGGCGCCGGAGACCATGTGGTGGCCAGCTCCACCATCTATGGCGGTACCTTCAACCTCTTCTCCGTGACCATGAAGCGCATGGGCGTGGAGTTCACTTTCGTATCCCCCGACTGCTCCGATGAGGAGCTGGAAGCCGCCTTCCGTCCCAACACCAAGGCCGTATTCGGCGAGACCATCGCCAACCCCGCCCTGGTGGTGCTGGACATTGAGCGCTTCGCCAAGGCCGCTCACGCCCACGGCGTGCCCCTGATCATCGACAACACCTTCGCCACTCCCATCAACTGCCGGCCCTTCCAGTGGGGCGCCGACATCGTCACCCACTCCACCACCAAGTACATGGATGGCCACGGCAGCGCCGTAGGCGGCTGCATCGTGGATTCCGGCAAGTTCGACTGGACCGCTCACGCCGAGAAGTTCCCGGGCCTGTGCACCCCGGATGAGAGCTATCACGGCATCACCTACACCGAGCGCTTCGGCCTGGAAGGCGCCTACATCACCAAGGCCACGGCCCAGCTGATGCGGGACTTCGGCTGCAGCCAGTCTCCCCAGAGCGCCTTTTTGCTGAATCTGGGTCTGGAGAGTCTCCACGTCCGGATGCCCCGGCACTGCGAGAATGCCATGAAGGTGGCCCAGTTCCTCCAGAGCCATCCCCAGGTCACCTGGGTGAGCTACCCCTCCCTGCCCGGCGACAAGCAGTATGAGCTGGCCAAGAAGTATCTGCCCAACGGCAGCTGCGGCGTGGTGAGCTTCGGCGTCAAGGGCGGGCGGGCCGCTGCCGAGGCCTTTATGGGCCGGCTGAAGGTAGCCGCCATCGAGACCCACGTGGCCGACGCCCGGACCTGCTGCCTGCATCCGGCCAGCGCCACCCACCGGCAGATGAACGATGCCGAGCTGGCTGCCGCCGGTGTGGCCCCGGATCTGGTGCGCTACTCCTGCGGTCTGGAAAGCGCCGAGGATCTCATCGCCGATCTCAAGCAGGCCCTGGAAGCCTGACAAACAGCAAAGGGAGGGTGAGCTATGCCCATTAAAATCCCCAACGGACTGCCGGCAGAGCACGTACTGCAGTCGGAAAACATCTTCGTGATGAAGGAGACCCGGGCTCTGACCCAGGACGTGCGTCCCCTGCGGATCCTTCTTCTCAACCTGATGCCCAAGAAGATCGAGATGGAGACCCAGCTCTCCCGCCTGTTGGGCAACACGCCTCTGCAGGTAGAGCTGGAGCTGATCCACACCAGCACCCATCAGTCCCAGAACACCTCCGCCGAGCATCTGCTGGCCTTCTACAAGGTCTTTGACGATGTGAAGGATCAGAACTACGACGGCCTCATCATCACCGGTGCGCCGGTGGAGCTGATGCCCTTTGAGGAAGTGGGCTACTGGCAGGAGCTGTGTGAGATCATGGAGTGGAGCAAGACCCACGTGCACAGCACCCTGCACATCTGCTGGGGCGCCCAGGCAGGGCTTTACTACCACTTCGGCATCCCCAAGGTGGAGCTGCCCCAGAAGATGTTCGGCATCTTCGATCACACTCTGGATTACCGCAACTCCATGCTCTTCCGGGGCTTTGACGATGTGTTCGCTGTGCCCCATTCCCGGCACACCACCGTGCGCCGGGAGGACATCGAGGCGGTGCCGGCCCTGAAGATCCTGGCCTCTTCCCAGGAGGCGGGGGTATACGCCGTGTCCGCCAAGCAGAACCGGCAGATCTTCATCATGGGCCACTCGGAGTACGACGCCATGACCCTGGACGCCGAGTACCGCCGGGACAAGGAGAAGGGACTGGACATTGCCATCCCCAAGAACTACTATCCCCAGGACGATCCCAGCCGCTCGCCGGTGGTGCGCTGGCGCTCCTGCGCCAACCTGCTGTACAGCAACTGGCTGAACTATTTCGTCTATCAGACCACGCCCTACGATCTGGCACAGCTGGAAGCGGCAGCGGAAGAATGAATACAAGTCCCCCGGAAGGCAGAGCTTTCCGGGGGACTTTTTCGTCCCGTCCGCCGCCGTCCATTGACAGCCGGGCCGCCGGTGGGCTACAATCGAAGCAAAGAACCGCTAAGGAGGGACCATCATGGCCTTTGATTTCACGTCCATCATCCCCCGGCAGGGACACGATGCCCTGGCGGTGGAGGCGCTGGGGCTGGGCAGCTATCCCAAGCCCCCCAAGGAGGGCTTTGACCCCATCCCCATGTGGGTGGCGGACATGAGCTTCCCCACGGTACCTGCCATCCCCCAGGCGCTGGCCCAGCGGGCGACGCATCCCCTCTACGGCTATTTCCTGCCTACGGAAGCCTACTACCAGGCCATCATCACCTGGCAGCAGCGGCGCAATGGCGTCACGGGGCTGGAGGCACAGCACATCGGCTATGAAAACGGTGTGCTGGGGGGCCTCATCACGGCACTGAACGTCTTTTGCTCCCGGGGTGAGGAGGTACTGATCCACAGCCCCACCTACATCGGCTTTACCAACAGTCTGCTGGGCGCCGGGTACCGCATTGCTCTGTCCCCCCTGGTGCTGGATGGGGACAACATCTGGCGGATGGATTTTGCGGACATGGAGGAAAAGTTCCGTCACCGGAAGATCCGCACCATGATCTTCTGCTCCCCCCACAATCCCACCGGACGGGTATGGGAGCCGGGAGAGCTGGAGGAGCTGGCGGCGCTGTGCCGGCGGTACGACGTATCCGTCATCTGCGACGAGATCTGGTCGGATCTGCTGATGCCGGGCCGGACCCATATCCCGCTGCAGCAGGTGAACGAGGACATGCGGCAGCGGACGGTGGCCCTGTACGCCCCCTCCAAGACCTTCAATCTGGCGGGACTGGTGGGCAGCTACCACATTGCCTACAATCCCCGGCTGCGGCTGCGGCTGGAGAAGGAAGGGTCCGTCTCCCACTACAACAACATGAACGTGCTGTCCATGCACGCTCTCATCGCCGGGTATTCTGCGGAGGGCGAAGCCTGGCTGGAAGAGCTGCGGCAGGTGATCTGCGGCAATGTGGATCTGGCCTGCGCTTCCCTGGCCCAGCACGCCCCCCAGGTACAGCTCTCCCGGCCCCAGGGCACATACATGCTGTTCCTGGACTGCACCGACTGGTGCGCCCAAAAGGGCAAGTCCCTGGACGAACTGCTCCAGGCGGGCTGGGATGTAGGCGTAGCCTGGCAGGACGGACGCCCCTTCCACGGTCCCTGTCACATCCGGATGAATCTGGCACTGCCCCGGTCCAGAGCGGAGGAGGCTTTCCGGCGGCTGGAGCAGTATGTGTGGTAAGCCTTGCCCCGGAACTTCCGGTGTGGTATGATAGGTGCAATAATTGTGTGATAAGGAGAGGGGCATGAAAGACAAACAAATGCTGGCCCGGGACAGCTTTTCCGGGAAATGGGGCTTCCGGCTGGCCTGTATCGGCTCGGCGGTAGGCATGGGCAACATCTGGATGTTCCCCTACCGTCTGGGACAGCTGGGCGGCGCAGCCTTTTTGATCCCGTATCTGCTGTGGGTGATCCTGCTGGGTCACACCGGGCTCATCGGTGAGATGACCCTGGGCCGTTCCATGGAAAGCGGCACCCTGGGGGCCTTCGCCAAGGCTACGGAGTTCCGTGGCAAGGGCGCACGGCCCGGCACGCTGCTGGCCATCATCCCCGTGCTGGGAGGATTGGCACTGGCACTGGGCTACTCCGTGGTGGTGGGCTGGATCCTGAAATTCCTGTTCGGCTCCCTCTCCGGCAGCGCCCTGGCAGCAGCGGACAGTGCCGCCTATTTCGGTCAGACCGCTTCGGCTTTCGGATCCGTGGGCTGGCATCTTCTGGGGCTGGCCATCACCTTCGGGGTGATGGTGCTGGGCATCCAGGCGGGCATTGAGAAAATGAACAAGGTGATGATCCCCCTGTTCTATGTGATGTTCCTGATCCTGGCGGTGCGGATTTTCACCCTGCCCGGTGCTGATTCCGGATACCGGTATCTGCTGGTTCCCGACTGGAGCGCTCTGCTCAAGCCCCAGACCTGGGTCTACTCCCTGGGGCAGGCCTTCTTCTCCCTGAGTCTGGCCGGCACCGGCACGGTGGTATACGGCTCGTATCTCAAGAAGGATCAGGATATTCCCCGGTCCGCCCGGACCATCGCCCTGTTCGATACCCTGGCGGCCCTGCTGGCGGCCTTTGTCATCGTGCCGGCGGTATTCGCCTACGGGCTGGATCCGGCTTCCGGCCCTCCGCTGATGTTCATCACCATGCCCACCGTGTTCCGGCAGATGCCCGGCGGCGGCGTATTCATGGCGATCTTCTTCCTGGCGGTGCTGTTCGCCGCCCTTACCAGTCTGGTGAACCTCTTTGAAACGCCGGTGGAGGCACTGCAGACCTTCTTCCATCTGTCCCGGGCCAAGGCCGTAGGCATCATCGCGGCTGTCTCCGTGGTGGTAGGCGTGTGCATCGAGGGTATCGTCAGTCCCTGGATGGATGTGTGCTCCATCTACCTGTGTCCCCTGGGGGCACTGCTGGCAGGCGTCATGCTCTTCTGGGTCTGCGGCAGCAAATACGCCCGGGAAATGGCCAGCGAAGGTGCCTCCAGGCCCCTGCCCCGCTGGTTCGAGCCTGCCGGACGGTACGTATTCTGCGGCGTCACGCTGCTGGTGCTGATCCTGGGCATCGCCTGGGGCGGCATCGGCTGAGCTCACAAGAAAATAACACAAACGAGGCAGAGAGCCATCCGCTCTCCGCCTCTTTTTCTCTTCCGGCACGATACGAAAAAATTTTCCCCAGATCCATGATTTGTTGCCCGTCCATGGGCAACAAACCGCCTGTGGACGCCTATAAGTAGGAGGAGAAATCAGGGGTGAAAGGAGGGGCGTACCCCGGCAGGATTCGGGGCATAGAATGGGACGCAGACAGCGTCTGTCTTCTCCGCCATTCAAGTTTCAAGGAGGTTTTTTTATGGATTTTGGAATAGCCGGCGTGGCGGCCATCACCGTCATCGCCTATGTGATCGGCATGCTCATCAAGGCAACCGGCCTGAACAGCAAATGGATCCCTGTGATCTGTGCTTTTACCGGCGGCGCCCTGGGCGTTGCCGGTATGTTCCTGATGCCGGAATTCCCGGTAAGCGACCCCATTTCCGCTGTGGCCGTAGGCATCGTCAGCGGACTGGCCGCCACCGGTGTGGATCAGGCCGTCAAGCAGATCAAGGGGGGCGGCAGCAATGGCTAAGGTCTATCTCTCCCCCGCTTATCACTCCTTCAACAAATGTGCGGTGGCCGGCTGCGATGAGACCACCCACAACAATCTCTATCTGGATGAGCTGACACCCTACCTTACCGCCTGCGGCATCCAGTGGAAGCGGGGCCCCCGGCGGACTCCCAAGTCCGACGAAGATGGCGATGCTCTGATGATCCAGGCAGTCAAGGAATCCGACGCTTTCGGCGCCGACGTGCACTATATCAGCCACACCAATGCCTTCAACGGCACCGTCCGGGGCTGCCGGCCCATGATCTATCCCGGCAGCGTGGAGGGCAAAAAGCTGGCTTCCTGCATGATCCAGGAGCGCAAAAAAATCTACAGTCAGCCCATCACGCTTTCCGAGCGGGATGACCTCTATGAGCTGCGGGTACCCAAGGCGGCCTCTTACTACGAGGAGCATGTGTTCCACGACAACAAGGATGATGCCGCCTGGTTCCACGCCAATCTCCGCTCCGTGGCGGAAAGCGCTGCCCGGGGTCTGTGCCGCTATTTCGGCATCACCTTCGTGGATCCCTATGCCAAGCCCGTTTCCAACCCCGGCCCCAAGCCTGAGGTAAAGCCGGATCCCAAGCCCGAGGTCAAGCCTACGGAAAAGACGTATACCGTCAAAGCCGGGGATACCCTGTGGTCCATCGCCCAGCAGTACGGTACCACCCACCAGATTCTGGCAGACTACAACAACATCGACGATGCCTCTCTCATCCGGCCCGGACAGGTCATCAAGATCCCCGGTTCTTCCTCTTCCGGTTCCTCCGGCAGCGCTGAGCGCAAGTACACCGTCAAAGTTGGAGACACCCTGTGGTCCATCGCCCTGGAACAGCTGGGGGATGGCAGCCGCTATACGGAGATCCAGAAGCGCAACGGCCTGAAAGATACCCTGATCCGGCCCGGCGATGTGCTGGTGCTGCCCGCCAAGTAATCTCTTCTTCCTGCAAAAAGCTCCTGCGCCTTTTGGCGCAGGAGCTTTTCCCTTTTCGTTGCTTTTATTTCTCTTTCCTTACTTCACCAGCAGCTGGGCGATCTGCACGGCGTTGGTAGCGGCGCCCTTGCGGACCTGGTCGCCGCAGCACCAGATATTCAGGCCGTTTTCGCTGGTGAGATCCTCACGGATGCGGCCCACGAACACCAGATCCTGATCGCTGGTATCCAGAGGCATGGGGTAGGACTTGTTGGCCAGATCGTCCACCAGGCGGCAGCCGGGGGCGTTGGCGATGAGCTGACGGGCCTGCTCCACGGTGATCTTATCCCGGGTACGCACCAGCAACGACACGCTGTGGCTGCGGACCACCGGCACACGGACGCAGGTGCAGCTGACCTTCATCTCCGGCATATGCAGGATCTTCCGGCCCTCGTTCTGCAGCTTCATCTCCTCGCTGGTGTAGCCCATGTAGGCGTCGCCGCCGATCTGGGGGATGACGTTGAAGGCGATCTGATGCTGGAAGACACGGATCTCCGGCTGATGGCCGCTGCGCAGGGCATCCACCTGCTTCATCAGCTCCACAGGGCCGGCGGCACCGGCGCCGGAGGTAGCCTGGTAAGAGGACGCCACGATGCTCTCAATGGGGCTGGTCTTGGCCAGGGCGTTGATGGCCACCAGAGAGATGATGGTGGTGCAGTTGGGGCTGGCGATGATGCCCTGGTGCTTCTTGGCATCCTCAGGGCTGATCTCCGGCACCACCAGGGGCACATTGGGGTCCAGACGGAAAGCGCTGGAGTTATCCACGAACACGGCGCCGGCCTTGACGATGGCGGGAGCGAAACGCTGGGCGATATCGTTCTCCGCTGCGCCCAGGACGATATCCATGCCCTGGAAAGCCTCATCACAGGCCAGCTCCACCGCCAGCTTCTCCCCCTTCCAGGGCAGCTGCTGGCCGACACTGCGCTGGCTGGCCAGCAGGTGCAGCTCATCCACGGGGAAATTACGCTCCGCCAGGATCTTCATCATTTCACGGCCCACCGCACCGGTGGCGCCCAGAATAGCAACTTTCATGGTTGATTGAACTCCTTTCACTTTACAAAGCTATCGTACAGCACACGGATGGCGCTGGCAAAATCCTGATTCTCCACGCCAACGATGATGTTCATTTCCTCAACGCCCTGCATGATCATCCGGACGTTGACCCCTTCCTTACCCAGGGCGGCAAAGATCTTGCCGGAAATGCCGGGCTTGAAGGCCATCTTCCGGCCTACCGCCGCCACGATGGCCATGTTGTCCACCACATGGAGGGAATCCGGCTTCACCTTCCGCTCCAGCTCGCCCATGAGCTGGTACAGGCAGGCGCTGACCTTGTCGGTGGACATCACCAGGGAAATATAGTCGATACCGGAGGGCAGGTATTCCACCTGCACGTTGTACTTCTCCAGCGTCTCCAGGATCTGGCGCAGCAGGCCGATCTGAGAGGTCAGGCCCTTCTTCACCAGGGAAATGACGGTATAATTCTTACGTCCGGCGATACCGGTGATGAAACGGCTCTCGTCCATCTCCGTATCCTCAAATTCCTCACGGATCATGGTGCCGGGATGGTCCGGCTGATTGGTATTGCGGACGTTCAGGGGAATGTTCTTCTCCCGCACCGGGAAGATGGTGCCCTCATGGAGCACCTGGGCGCCGATATAGCTCAGCTCCCGCAGCTCGGAATAGGTAATGCGCTCAATGGGACGGGGATCGTCCACGATCTTGGGATCGGCCATCAGGAAGCCGGAAACATCGGTCCAGTTCTCATACACCGACGCGTCCAGCGCCGCCGCCGCCAGAGCGCCGGTAATGTCGCTGCCGCCACGGGTGAAGGTCTTGATGGTGCCGTCGGGCATCACGCCGTAAAAGCCGGGGATCACCACGCTGCGGCCATAGGCAATGTGCTGGAGCTTTTCATAGCTCACTTCCTCATTCACCGTGCCGTCCAGATTGAACTGCAGCCACTGGGCAGCGTCCACAAAATCATAACCCAGATAGTCTGCCATCAGCAGAGCGGAAAAATACTCGCCCCGGGATACCAGCTCGTCCTGGGAGATGCCTTCGTCCATCTTCTTGCGCAAAGCGGCGAATTCACCCTCCAGATCCGTCTTCAGTCCCAGCTTGTCCCGGATCTCCAAATAGCGGCTGCAGATGAGATCATAGATGCCGTCGCAGGCTACGTTATACTGTAAGTGTGCGTGACACAAATACAACAGGTCGGTGATCTTGTTGTCGTCCTTGGTACGCTTTCCGGCCGCGGACACCACTACCACCCGCCGTGACGGATCAGCGTTCACAATGGCCTTTACCTTTGCATACTGCACAGCATCGGCCATGGACGAGCCGCCGAATTTGAGTACTTTCAACATGTTTCTTCGTTCCTTCCCTGTGGTCTCCGGCCCGGTGGACCGGCCTCTTTTACCCCGATTTTACGGGCAGCAAAGGTGTTTTTTGCTTCCCGGTTCGTCCTTGGCAGAAAAACACTTGCTTTTTCTTTGGGGACATAGTATCATAGTTTTATGCAAAATGCAAGAAAAAGATTGGAGCAAGTTGTATGATGTATCAAAGCACCCGAGACCATCGACTGCATACCACATCCACTCACGCCGTTCTGGAGGGCATTGCCGCCGACGGCGGGCTTTACATGCTGGATGATCTGACGGCGCTGGACTTCGACTGGCGCTCCGTGCTGGAGCAGGACGCCATGGGCATGTCCGCCCGGATCCTGGAAGCGCTGCTGCCGGATTTCCAGAACATGGAAGAGCTGGTGCGGCAGGGCTATGCCGGCAAGTTTGAGACCGATGAGCTGACGCCCCTGGTGGGTGTGGGAGACCGGTACGTGCTGGAGCTGTTCCGGGGTCCCACCAGCGCCTTCAAGGACGTGGCTTTGAGTCTGCTGCCCCGGCTCATCACCGCCGCACGGGACGCTGAAGGCATCCAGGAGGATATCCTGATCCTCACCGCTACCTCCGGTGATACCGGAAAGGCGGCGCTGGAGGGGTTCCGGGACGTGCCCGGTACCCGGATCATCGTCTTCTATCCCCACAACGGCGTCAGCGCCGTACAGCAGGCACAGATGACCACCCAGGCCGGCAGCAACGTATGCGTATGCGCCGTGGAGGGCAACTTTGACGACGCCCAGACCGGCGTAAAGGACATCTTCGCCGCCTGCAAGGGCAAGGAGCTGCCGGGTGTGCGTCTGAGCAGCGCCAACTCCATCAACATCGGGCGGCTGGCGCCCCAGATCATGTACTACTTCAAGGCCTACGCAGACCTGCTGCACAGCGGCCGGATCAAGCTGGGCCATCCGGTGCATTTCGTGGTGCCTACCGGCAACTTCGGCGACATCCTGGCGGGCTATTTTGCCAAGCTCCTGGGCCTGCCGGTGGGACGGCTGGTATGCGCCGCCAACGCCAACAACGTGCTCACTGACTTTATTGCCACCGGTGTCTACGACAAGCACCGGCCCTTCCACAAGACCACTTCCCCCTCCATGGACATTCTGGTGTCCAGCAACTTAGAGCGGCTGTTGTATCTCCTGTCCGGCTGCGACAACGAATACGTGGCCTCCCTCATGAACCAGCTGCGGAAGGAAGGACGCTATCAGGTGTCCCAGGAGATCCTGGGCCGGCTGCAGGCGGATTTCACCGGCGGCTGCTGCACCGACCATCAGGCGGAGCAGACCATCCGTCAGGTGTGGCGCCAGCACGGCTACCTGCTGGATCCCCACACCGCCGTGGCCTGGGAGGTAAGCCGGCAGTTCATGGAAAGCCGTCAGGACAACGCCCCTGTGGTGGTGCTGTCCACCGCCTCCCCCTACAAGTTCCCCGCCGCCGTGCTGACGGCACTGGATGAAGTGCCGGGCGAGGATGAGTTCGCCATGATGGACCGGCTCCAGGCTCTCACCGGCGTGCCGGTGCCCAAGAACCTGGCGGGTCTGCGGCAGCTGCCGGTACGGCACCGGGATGTCATCGGACGGCAGGAAATGCTGGACTATGTTCTGAGAAAGGCAGGGGAACAGGTATGGTAACCGTTCGTGTGCCCGCCACCACCGCCAACATCGGGCCGGGCTTTGACACCTTCGGGTGCGCCTTTCAGCTCTACAACACCTTCACCTTCCAGGAGCGGCCCGCCGGTCTGCGGTTTGAAGGGGTGGAGGAGATCTTCTGCAACGAGGGCAATCTGGCGGTGGTAGGCTACCGGGCAGTGATGAACGCTCTGGGCCTGCCCATGCCGGGACTGGAAGTGTCCATCGACACCCAGATCCCCATCTGCCGGGGACTGGGCTCCTCTTCCTCCCTCATCGCCGCAGGCGCCGCCGCAGCCAATGCCCTCCACGGCAACACCCTGTCCCGGCTGGATCTGCTGGGCATCTGCACGGAGCTGGAGGGGCATCCCGACAACCTGGCTCCGGCACTGCTGGGCGGACTGGTGGCCTCCTATGTGGAGCAGCGCCGTCCCGTGGCGGTGCGCTACGCCCTGCATCCCGACCTGTGCTTCACCGCTCTGGTGCCGGACTTCGAGCTGAGCACCCATCTGGCCCGGAGCGTGCTGCCCAAGGAGATCCCCTTTGCCGACGCCGTGTTCAACGTCTCCCGGGCCGCCGTGCTGCTGAAGGCGCTGGAAAACGGAGACCGGGAACTGATCTCCACGGCCCTGGTGGACCGGCTGCATCAGCCCTACCGCAGCAAGCTGATCCGGGGCTATGACCAGCTGCGAAAGCTGGCTCTGGACAACGGTGCTCTGGCCTTCTGCATCTCCGGGGCAGGCCCCACCCTGCTGTGTCTTTCCCACCGGCCGGACCTGCACCAGGTGCTGCAGCCCCTGCTGACGGGGCTGGACGATCACTGGCGGGCCATCCCCCTACCGGTGGATCCCAACGGTGTGAATGTGAAACTGGGATAACGATCAAAAGACCGCCTCTTAAAGAGGCGGTCTTTTTCTGCTTTTCTTACGGCAGACGCTGCTGGCGCTGCCAGACATCCATCACCAGACGGTGGGGCAGCAGCTTCACCATATCCCACTGGGCACGGGCCACAAAGCCGAAGCGGCTCACGTCCCGGCCAGCCCGGGCATCACGCCAGGCACGGTCCACGATCTGCTCCGGGCGGTACATGGCCACGTACTTTTTCACCACAGGGGGCTTGCCGTCCTCCACCGCCCGGCCGAAAAACTCGGTTTTCGTCCAGAAGGGGCACACGGCGGTGACACCCAGGCCACGGCTGCGCAGTTCCCGGTTCAGTCCCCGGCTGTAGCTGAGGACAAAGGCCTTGGTGGCGGCGTAAACGTTGATATACGGTACCGGCTGGGCTGCCGCCACGGAGGCGATGTTGATGATCCGGGCCCCGGCGGTCATATAGGGCACCGTCAGCTGACACATGCTCATCAAAGCCTGGCAGTTCAGCTCCACCATGTTCCGGTTCTCCGCAAGGGGCGTATCCATGGTGGCGGCGAAGCGGCCGAAGCCCCCGGCGTTCACCAGCAGGCGCACCTCCGGCTTTTCCTGCTGCAGCAGGGCGGCATAGGCATCCAGGCTCTTGGGGTCCGTAAGGTCCATGGCCAGGATGCGGGCGGGAAAGGGTGTTTGCAGCTTTTCCAGCCGCTCTTTGCGCCGGGCCATGACCCACAGCTCATCCACCGCTTCCCAGCGGTCTGCCGTGGCGGCAAAGAGCGCGCCCATGCCGCTGGAGGCGCCGGTGATGACGGCGATCTTCATCCCAGCTCCCCCCTCTTAATACAGGGGATGCCGGGCCACCAGCTCCGCCACCCGGGCGGACACCGCTTCACGGCTGCCCTCATAGTCGGCGGCGATGCGGTCGATGCAGTCCACGATGGTCTCCATCTCATCCGGCGTGAAGCCGCGGGTGGTGACCACCGGGGTGCCGATACGCACGCCGCTGGTGATGCCGGGCTTCTGGGGATCGTTGGGGATGGAGTTCTTGTTCAGGGTGATGTGGACGCTGTCCAGCTTGTCCTGCAGCTCCTTGCCGGTGACGCCCTTGCTGCGCAGATCCACCAGCACCAGATGATTGTCGGTGCCGCCGGAGATCATATCGAAGCCGTGGTTCCGGAGGCTCTCAGCCAGAGCGGCGGCGTTGGTCACCACATCCTTGGCGTACTGGGCAAAAGCGGGGGTGGCAGCCTCTGCCAGGCAGACGGCCTTGCCGGCGATGACGTGCATCAACGGGCCGCCCTGCATGCCGGGGAACACGGCGGAATTGATCTTCTTGCCCAGCTCCTCCCGGGCCAGGATCAGGCCGCCCCGGGGACCCCGGAGGGTCTTATGGGTGGTGGTGGTCACCACGTCGGCATAGGGCACCGGGTTCATATGGACGCCGCCGGCCACCAGGCCTGCGATGTGGGCCATATCCACCATCAGGTAAGCGCCGTGGCGGTGGGCGATGTCGGCAAAGGCCTTGAAGTCGATGGCACGGGGGTAGGCGGAAGCGCCGGCGATAAGGACCTTGGGCTGATGCTCCTTCACCAGATCCTCGATGCGGTCATAGTCCAGCCGGCCGGTGGCAGGATCCACACCGTAGCTGACGGAGCGGTAATACTTGCCGGAAAGGCTGACGGATGCGCCGTGGGTCAGGTGGCCGCCGTTGGCCAGATCCATACCCATGAGGGTATCGCCGGGCTGCATCAGGGCGGCGTACACCGCCAGGTTGGCCTGGGCACCGGAATGGGGCTGGACATTGGCGTACTCGGCGCCGAAGAGAGCCTTGGCACGGTCGATGGCCAGCTGCTCCACCTCGTCCACAAACTCGCAGCCGCCGTAATAGCGCTTGCCGGGATAGCCTTCGGCGTACTTGTTGGTGAGCACCGAGCCCATGGCGGTGATGACGGCCATGGACGCCACGTTCTCCGAGGCGATCAGCTCGATATTGGCCTTCTGCCGGTCGTATTCCCGCTGCAGAGAAGCGGCTACCGCCGGATCGCACTGGGCCAGATACTCCATAGACTGTTCCAGAATATTGTGCATAGCTCTTGGTCCTTTCTTCCGTTTTTTCTTAAGTGGCTGTTTTTTCGTTGTGTTTCATTATAACAACCAGCCGGAGAAAGGTCAACCGACGGCGGGCCGCAGAAAAAAAACTTTCCGTCACCCGTTGACAAGCGAAGGAAATTGGGATATAAATGGCATATACGTTTTTCCTACAGGAGATTCCAAACATGATGAACTTCTTTTTTGCTTCCTATTACTTTTACTTTACTATGTCAAGTAGTAAGGGTAATTTGTGATGCAAAAATGAGGTTTGAAAAAACTGTTTTTCTTTGCGGCACAGGTTATCCTGGGCCGCATTTTTTATTGCTGAAATGAAATTTTGACATAATCGGGAGGAAAACATCATGATCGTCATTCTCAAGCACGGCATCAACGCCGAAATGCGCCAGCCTCTGATCCAGTGGCTCAAGGAACAGGGCCTGGGGGTCCACATCTCCGAGGGCGATTACCAGACGGTGCTGGGCCTCATCGGCGACACCAGCCATGTGGACATGGATCTCATCGCAAGCCTGGGCATCGTGGATTCCGTCAAGCGGGTCAGCGATCCCTTCAAATGCTGCAACCGGAAATTCCATCCCGATGACACCGTGGTGGAAGTGGGCGAGGCCAAGATCGGCGGCGGCCATTTCGCCATGATCGCCGGTCCCTGCTCCGTGGAGTCCGAAGAGCAGATCGTCACCGTGGCCAAGGCCGTCAAGGCCGCCGGCGCCACCATGCTCCGGGGCGGCGCTTTCAAGCCCCGCACCTCCCCCTACGATTTCCAGGGCCTCAAGGGCACCGGCATTGAGCTTCTGAAGATCGCCCGGCAGGAAACCGGACTCCCCATCGTCACGGAGATCATGTCCGTGGAGCATCTGCCCCTTTTCGAGGACGTGGATGTGATCCAGGTGGGCGCCCGGAACATGCAGAACTTCGATCTGCTGCGACGGCTGGGTGAGCTGCGCAAGCCCATCCTCCTTAAGCGGGGCCTGGCCAACACTCTGAAGGAACTCCTCATGAGCGCCGAATACATCATGGCCGGCGGCAACGAGCAGGTGATCCTGTGCGAGCGGGGCATCCGCACTTTCGACGACTACACCCGCAACACCCTGGATCTGGCGGCGGTGCCCATGCTCCATGAACTGACCCACCTGCCCGTCATCGTGGACCCCAGCCACGCCACCGGCCGGGCCAATCTGGTACTGCCCATGGCCCTGGCCAGCGCTGCCTGCGGCGCCGACGGCCTCATCATCGAGGTACACAACGATCCCATGCACGCACTGTGCGACGGCGCCCAGTCCCTGCGGCCGGAGGAATACGCCGTGCTGGCGGAAAAGATCCGCTCCATCCGGGCGGTGCGTGAGCAATGACCGCCGGCATCGTGGGGCTGGGACTCATCGGCGGGTCCTTTGCCAAAGCGTATCATGAGGCCGGGCACCGTGTGCTGGGCTTCGACGCCGATCACTCTACCCTGAGCTTCGCCATGCTCTCCGGCGCCGTGGATGAAGAGCTGACAGCAGAAAACATCAGCTCCTGCGACCTGGTGCTGGTGTGCATCTATCCCCAGGCGGCCATCGATTACCTCACCGCCATGGCGCCCCACATCGGACCCCATCCGGTGGTCATCGACTGCTGCGGCACCAAGCGTGTGGTGTGCGCCGCCTGCTTCCCCCTGGCCAGGGAATACGGCTTCACCTATCTGGGTGGCCATCCCATGGCCGGTACCCACAACTCCGGGTTCAAGTACGCCCGGGCCAACCTGTACCACAACGCCCCCATGGTGCTGGTACCGGCGGATTTTGACGACATCCAGCTGCTGGACCGGGTGAAGCATCTCCTGGCTCCCGCCGGATTCGGACGCATCAGCGTCACCACCGCCCAAAGCCACGACGCCATGATCGCCTTTACCTCCCAGATGGCCCATGTGGTGTCCAACGCCTACATCAAAAGCCCCACCGCCGGAAGCCACAAGGGCTTCTCCGCCGGAAGCTACAAGGACCTCACCCGTGTGGCATGGCTCAATCCCACCATGTGGGCGGAGCTGTTTCTGGAAAACAAGGATTATCTCATGGAAGAGCTGGATCTCTTCATTGAAAACCTCCAGCAGTACCGGGATGCCATGGCCCGGGACGATATGGCCGGGCTCGTGCAGCTGCTGGACGACGGACGGCGGCGCAAGGAGGAGGTGGACGGACGGTGAACACCATCCATGTCCCCACCGGACGGCCCTACGACGTGTGCATCCGCGCCGGGAGCCTTCCGGAGCTGGGTGAAAAACTGGTGACCATGGGCCGCCGGGGCACCGTGGCGGTGATCTCCGACGACACCGTCTTTCCCCTGTACGGCGAGACCCTCTGCCGCTCCCTTGCCCAGGCGGGCTTCCGGGTGGTCTGCCACATCATCCCCGCCGGGGAGGAGCACAAGAACCTGACGGTGTACGCCCAGGTGCTGGAATTTCTGGCCCGGGAACACCTGACCCGCAGCGACCTGCTGGCCGCTCTGGGCGGCGGCGTGGTGGGGGACCTCACCGGCTTTGCCGCCGCCACCTATCTCCGGGGGCTGGACTACATCCAGATCCCCACCACGCTGCTGTCGGCGGTGGATTCCTCCGTGGGCGGCAAGACGGCGGTGGACCTCTCCGTGGGCAAGAACCTGGCAGGTGCCTTCCATCAGCCCAGTCTGGTCTGGTGCGACCCGGCGTTGCTCTCCTCCCTGCCGGAGGCCGTGTTCCGGGACGGCTGCGCCGAGGTCATCAAGTATGGTCTCTTGGGCGACGCTGCCTTCTTCCAGTCCCTGGGTGAGCTGCCCATCCGGCAGCAGCTGGAGCGTGTCATCACCCGGTGCGTGGAGATGAAGCGGGACATCGTGGCAGACGATGAGCTGGACCGGGGACGGCGGCAGCTTCTGAACCTGGGCCACACCTTCGGCCACGCCATGGAAAGCTGCAGCGGCTATCAGCTCTCCCACGGCCAGTGTGTGGCCATGGGCATGGCCCTCATCACCCGTGCAGCCGCCGCCATGGGACTGTGCCCTGCCTCCCTGCCCGGCGAGGTAGAGGCGCTGCTGATCTCCTACGGTCTGCCCACCTCGGTGCCCTTTGGCGCAGAGGAGCTGGCCCAGGCCGCTCTTTCCGACAAAAAACGCAGCGGCGCACGGCTCCATCTGGTGGTGCCCCACGATCTGGGGGACTGCCGCCTGGTGGACGTACCCGCTGACGGATTGCTGCCCTGGCTCCGGGGCGGAGGTGCGGCATGAACCGCCTGCTCCCCCCCGGTCCCCTCACCGGCACCGTGGCCATCCCCGCCTCCAAGTCCCAGGCACACCGGCTGCTGATCTGCGCCGGGCTGGGTGAGAAGCCGGTGGACATCTCCTGTCAGGGCATTTCTCAGGACATCCGGGCCACCATGGACTGCCTCACGGCCCTGGGGGCCTCTGTTCGGGAGGAAAACGGCATGCTGCTGGTGCGGCCCGGCCCCAGGGCGCAGGCAGCCACCCTTCCCTGCGGGGAAAGCGGCTCTACCCTCCGCTTTTTGCTGCCGGTGGCGGCAGCGCTGGGCTGCAGCGCCGTTTTCCGGATGGAAGGGCGGCTGCCCCAGCGGCCTCTGGCGCCTCTGGACGGGCAGCTGACCGCCCACGGCGTGACTCTGGAACGGCAGGGGGACACCCTTCTGTGCCGTGGTCAGCTGACAGCCGGGGCCTACACCCTGCCGGGAAACGTATCGTCCCAATATATCTCCGGTCTGCTGCTGGCCCTGCCCATGCTGGATGGGGACAGCACATTGACCGTTACCGGCACGGTGGAATCCGCCGCCTACATCGCCATGACGGAATCGGCGCTGCTGCGCAGCGGCATCCGCTTTACCAAGGAAGGTTGGGTGTACCGCATCCCCGGCAGGCAGCACTTCGCCCTCTCCGGCAAGCCGGAAGTGGAGGGTGACTGGTCCAACGCCGCCTTCTTCCTGTGCGCCGGAGCCCTGTCCACCGAAGGGATGACGGTGACGGGACTGGATCTCCGCTCCCCTCAGGGGGACCGGGCGGTGCTGGATATCCTCCGGGAAATGGGGGCGGTGGTGGAAGCCGCCGGCCGGGGCGTCACGGTGCGCCGGGGCGCTCTCCGGGGCGTTACCATCGATGCCGGGCCCATCCCGGATCTCATTCCCGTGCTCAGCGTGGTAGCTGCGGCGGCGGAGGGAGAGACCCGTGTGATCCACGCCGGACGGCTGCGGCTGAAAGAAAGCGACCGGCTGGAAACCACCGCCGCCATGCTCCGGGCTTTGGGTGCGGCGGTGGAGGTGCTGCCGGAGGGTCTGGTGATCCGGGGCGGCACCCTGCAGGGCGGCACGGTGGACGCCTGCAACGACCACCGCATTGCCATGGCGGCTGCCGTGGCGGCCTGCGCCTGCACCGACAGCGTCACGGTACTGGGGAGCCACTGCGTGGCCAAATCCTATCCCCGGTTCTGGGAAGATTATGACGAGCGAAAAGGAGCGAAGCTATGAGCAGTACCTACGGCGAACACCTGCGCCTCACCATTTTCGGTCAGTCCCATTCCCCGGCCATCGGCATGACGCTGGAGGGACTGCCTGCCGGAGAGGCGGTGGATCTTCAGGAGCTGGACCGCTTTTTGCAGCGCCGGGCGCCGGGACACAGTCCCCACGCCACCGCCCGGAAGGAAGCCGACGCACCGGAGTTCCTCTCCGGCATCCGGGAGGGCTTCACCTGCGGTGCGCCCCTCACCGCCATCATCCGCAACGGCGACACACGCTCCCGGGACTATGAGGAGCTTGCTCGCCTGCCCCGGCCGGGTCACGCCGACTACACCGCCTGGGTGAAGTACGGACCCCACCGGGACTACGCCGGAGGCGGTCATTTTTCCGGACGGCTGACGGCGCCCCTTTGCATCGCCGGCGGTATCTGCCTGCAGCTGCTGCGGCGCCGGGGGGTGGAGATCCACGCCCGGATCGTGCAGATCGGAACCATCCGGGACGAAAGTCCCTTTACCGCCCCGGTGGCGGATAAGCCCTTCCCGGTGTCCGATGACGCCGTGGGCCGGGCTATGGAGGAGGCCATCGCCCAGGCCAAGGGGCAGGCGGACTCCATCGGCGGCGTGGTGGAATGCGTGGTGACGGGCCTGCCTGCCGGGCTGGGAGATCCCATGTTCGGCGGTATGGAAAACCGGCTGGCCTCCATTCTCTTCGGCATCCCCGCCGTGAAGGGTGTGGAGTTCGGCGACGGCTTTGCCTGCGCCGGACGCACCGGCAGCGAGAACAACGACCCCTTCATCCTCCGGAATGGGGCGGTGGTCACCGCCAGCAACCACTGCGGCGGGATCTTAGGCGGCATCAGCAACGGGATGCCTCTGGTGATGCGGGCGGCGTTCAAGCCCACCCCCTCCATCGGGAAACCACAGCGGACGGTGGATCTTTCCAATATGACGGAAGCGGAAGTAACGGTACACGGACGCCACGACCCCTGCATCGTGCTGCGGGCGGTGCCCTGTGTGGAGGCCGCCGCAGCGGTGGCCATATATGATGCCTGGCTTTGTGAACATGGATATAAGGAGTAAGGATATGGAACTGAAGGACCTGAGAGAACAGATGGACGGCGTGGACAAGGAGCTTCTGGCCCTGTTCACCCGGCGGATGGAGCTGAGCGGTGAGATCGCCGGCTACAAGCGGCAGCACGATCTGCCGGTACTGGACGCCGCCCGGGAGCGGCAGAAGCTGCAGGACGTGGCCGGACAGCTGCCGGAGGCCATGCAGGAATACGGCACGAACCTCTATTCCCTGCTGTTTGAGCTGAGCCGGTCGTACCAGAACCGGTGCCTGAACAAGACCAGCCCCCTGACCCAGGAGATCGCCCGGGCCATCGCCGAGACCGAGCCCCTGTTCCCCCCCAGCGCCATGGTGGCCTGTCAGGGAGTGGAGGGCGCCTATTCCCAGCTGGCCTGCGAGAAGCTGTTCCGGCGTCCCAATGTGCTGTACTTCTCCAACTTTGAGGCGGTGTTCGCCGCCATCGACAAGGGACTTTGCCGCTACGGCGTGATCCCCCTGGAAAACAGCACCGCCGGGTCCGTGAACATGGTATATGACCTGATGATGCGCCACAATTTCCGCATCGTACGCAGCGTGCGGCTGAAGGTGGACCACAATCTGCTGGCCAAGCCCGGCGTGGCACTGGAGGACATCCAGGAGGTCTACAGCCACGAGCAGGCCATCAGCCAGTGCAGCGCCTTCTTCCAGGCCCATCCCCAGATCCGGGTGGTGCGCTGCGCCAACACCGCCGAGGCCGCTCAGCTGGTGGCCCAGTCGGACCGCCGGGACATCGCTGCCCTCAGCTCCCGGTCCTGCGCCGAGCTCTATGGTCTCAACTGCCTTTTGAGCGCCTGCCAGGATCAGAAGAACAACTACACCCGGTTCATCTGCATCGGCAAGAATCTGGAGATCTATCCCGGCGCCGACCGCACCAGTCTCATGGTGGTGCTGCCTCACCGGCCCGGTTCCCTCTACAAGCTCCTCAGCCGGTTCTATGCCCTGGGCATCAACCTCAACAAGCTGGAGAGCCGTCCCCTGCCGGACCGGGATTTCGAGTTCATGTTCTATTTCGATCTGGACACCTCCGTCTACTCCCCCCAGTTCATGGAGCTCATGGGCGAGCTGGACGATGTGTGCGAGTCCTTCGCCTATCTGGGCAGCTACAGCGAGGTGGTCTGATGCGCTGCGGACTTCTGGGCCGGAAGCTGGGCCACAGCTATTCCCCGGCCATCCATGCCCGGCTGGGAGACTATCCCTATGAGCTGGTGGAAAAAGAGCCGGAGGAGCTGGAAGCCTTCCTCTCTTCCGGGGAATTTCAGGGGCTCAACGTCACCATCCCCTACAAAAAGGCGGTGGTGCCCTACTGCCGGGAGCTGTCGGCCCAGGCCAAGGCACTGGGCAGCGTCAACACCCTGGTGCGGCGGCCGGACGGCTCCTGGTACGGACACAACACCGACTACGAGGGCTTCCGGTATCTGGTGGAGAGCACCTGTCATGTGGTGGCCGGAAGCAAGGCGCTGGTGCTGGGCAGCGGCGGCGCCGGAGTCACGGTGGCGGCGGTGCTGCGGGACATGGGGGCCCGGGTGGTGGTGATCTCCCGGAACGGGGAGGACAACTACGAAAACCTTCCCCGGCACGGCGACGCACAGCTCATCGTCAACGCCACCCCGGTGGGGATGTACCCCAACAACGGCCAGTCCCCGGTGGATCTCACCTTGTTTCCCCAGTGCTGCTGCGTGCTGGACGTGATCTACAACCCCGCCCGGACGGCCCTGCTGCTCCAGGCGGAGGAGTTGGGCATCCACGGCTACGGCGGTCTTGCCATGCTGGTGGCCCAGGCCGCCGGGTCCAGCCGGTGCTTCACCGGGCAGGAGATCCCCGCTGGGCGCATCCAGGCCATTGAGCAGGAGCTGCGGCAGGAGATGGAGAACATCATCCTCGTCGGCATGCCCGGCTGCGGCAAGTCCACTGTGGCCCAGGCCCTCAGCCGCCGCACCGGGCGGACCCACCAGGACAGCGACGCCCTGGTGGTGCAGCGCTGCGGCATGTCCATCCCGGAGCTTTTTGCCCGGCAGGGAGAGGAAGCCTTCCGGCGGCTGGAAACGGAGGTACTGTCGGATCTGGGCAAGGCCTCCGGCACCATCATCGCCACCGGCGGCGGCTGCGTCACCCGGCGGGAAAACCGCTGCCTGCTGCGGCAGAACGGAACGGTGGTATTCCTGCGCCGGCCGCTGGAACTGCTGCCCACCGACGGGCGGCCCTTGTCCCAGTCCGGGGATCTGCAGGAGATGTACCGGCGGCGGCTGCCCCTCTATGAGGACTTCGCCCACATCACCGTGGACAACACCGGCACGCCGGAGGACACCGCCGACGCCATCCTGCGTGCCATCAAGGAGGAAAGACCATGAAATTTCTGGTGCTCAACGGGCCGAACCTGAACCTGCTGGGGCTCCGGGAGCCGGAGATCTACGGCCGGGAGACCTACGCCGATCTGGAGGCCTATGTCCGTGCCGCCGCCGCAGAGGCGGGGGTGGAGGTGGAGCTGTTCCAGTCCAACCACGAAGGGGCGCTGGTGGACGCCATCCAGGGTGCCTGGGGCCGGGTGGACGGCATCGTCATCAACCCCGCTGCCTACACCCACACCAGCGTGGCCATTCTGGACGCCCTGAAAGCCGTGGCCCTGCCGGCGGTGGAGGTGCATCTTTCCGACGTAAAGAGCCGGGAGGAGTTCCGGCAGGTATCCTATGCGGGCATGGCCTGCATCCGTACCTTTATAGGTCTGGGCTTCGCCGGATACCGGGAGGCCATCTTCCATCTCAAAGAATATCTTTCCAAATCTTAACCGCATCGTAAGCGCCTGCCCCTTCCGGGGCAGGCTCTTTTCGCTTTGCAGCTTTACAGCGGCGGCGGCGAGGCGTATAATAAACGGGAATTGTCCCGGAAACGGGAGAGAAAGAGAGGTCAATCACGTGAAATTCAGTCCAAACAGTATCTTTATGTATCTCATCGCCATAGGCGTCATTGTCTTTGTGCTGGCCCAGTCCGCCTTTTTCCTGGTGCGTGCCTACCGCCGGGGCCGGGAGCTGGGCATGAGCCGGCAGCTGCTGCGGCGGACCATCGTGTCCACCGCCGTATTCACGCTGGTTCCGGCAGTATCCATCCTGCTGGGTGTGGTGACGCTGTCCAAGTTCCTGGGCATTCCCCTGCCCTGGATCCGGATGAGCGTCATCGGCGCCCTCACCTATGAGCTGCCCGCCGCCACCTCCACCGCCAACGCACTGGGCATCTCCCTGTCGGAGCTGATCCAGGATCCCAAGGTCTTTTCCGCCATCGCCTGGGTGATGACCCTGGGCATCATGCCCAGCATCATCCTGCCTCCCATTCTGATGAAGAAGATCCGCAGCGGCATGGTGCATCTGAAGGCCAAGGACAGCAAGTGGGGCGACATCTTCATGTCCGCCCTGTTCCTGGGCATGATCTCCGCCTTCCTGGGTATGGTGTTCGCCGACGTGCGCAGCGGCATCGCCGGGTGGATCCCCATTTTCGTGCTGCTGTGCTCGGCGGTGCTGATGGGCGTGTGCGCTCTGCTCATCAAGAAGTGCGGCATGAAGTGGCTGGAGACCTATGCCCTGGCCATCAGCATGCTGGGCGCCATGGTCTTTGCCGTGATCATCACCCCGGTACTGGCGTAAAGGAGGAAAACGACTATGTCTTACATGGAAAAAACCGACCGGCTGGGCAAGCTCTGGATCTGGACCGCCGCTGTGGTGATCCTGCTGGTGCCCGTAGCCATCTGCTTATACTATCAGGCCTGGCCGGAGGGCACTGCCGTGCTCAAGGGTCTTCTGGGCGTGGCCCCCATCTACTGGACTGTGGGCGCCATTGAGGTCATCACCTACACCCCCATGCTGGGCGTGGGCGGCACGTATCTGGCTTTCGTTACCGGCAACCTCACCAGCCTCAAGGCTCCCAGCGCCCTCAACGCCATGGAGAACGCCGATGTGAAGCCCGGCACGGAGGAGGGCGAGGTCATCTCCACCATGGCCATCGCCACCAGCTCCATCGTCACCACCCTGGTGATCGCCGCTGGTGTGGTGGCTCTCACCGCCATCGCTCCCATTCTGGACTCCCCGGTCCTGAAGCCCGCCTTCGACAACATCCTGCCGGCCCTCTTCGGCGGTCTGGCGGTGGTGTATGTGGGCAAGAACTGGAAGCTGGCCATGGCGCCTCTGATCTTCATGGTGGCCCTGTTCCTGGCGGTCCCGTCTCTGGCCAGCAGCGTAGGCGTGCTGGTGCCGGTGGGCGTGCTCATCGCTCTGGGCGCAGGCCGTATTCTCTATAAGAAGGGGTGGCTGTAATGACTGCTTTATGGATCCTGCTGGCGGCGCTGGCACTTTTCGTGGTGGTGCTTCTGGTGCGGACAGCCCAGTTCCGGCCCCGGCCCCAGGAGCCGGTGCAGCCGGAGCCGGTAGCCCTGAATGAAGAAAAAATCGTGGCGGATATGGCGGACATGATCCGCTGCAAGACCGTGTCCCACCGGGACAGCTCTCTGGTAGACTGGGAGGAATTCCGGAAGTTCCGGGCGCTTTTGCGCCAGCGGTTTCCCCATGTCCATGCCGCCTGCTCGCTGCAGGAGATCGGCAAGACGGGACTTCTGTACCATCTGCCGGGTAAATCCGCCCAGCACCCTTCGGTGTGCATGGCCCACTATGACGTGGTGCCGGTGGAGGAGAGCGGCTGGACCCGCCCGGCCTTTGACGGACTCATCGAAGACGGCTGCATCTGGGGCCGGGGCACCCTGGACACCAAGGGTACCCTGTGCGGCGTGATGGAAGCGCTGGAACAGCTTTTGTCTCAGGGCTATGTGCCGGAAAACGATCTCTACCTCTCCTTCTCCGGTGAGGAGGAGATCGACGGCGATTCCTGCCGGGACATCGTATCCTATCTGGAGCAGCAGGGCATCCACCCGGAGCTGGTGGTAGACGAAGGCGGCGCCGTGGTGGATCACGTGTTCCCCGGTGTGCCGGGGCAGTGCGCCCTCATCGGTATCGCCGAGAAGGGTACCGTCAGCATGGAGTTCACCCTGGCCTCCCGGGGCGGACACGCCTCCACCCCGCCTCCCCACACCATCGCCGGGGAGCTGGCGCAGGCCATCGTCAACATGGAAAACCATCCCTTCCCCCGGCGGCTGTCCCAGCCGGTGGCACAGATGTTCGATACCCTGGGACGCCATTCTTCCTTCCTGTACCGAATGATCTTTGCCAACCTCTGGTGCTTTGCCCCGGTGCTGGACGCCATCTGCCGCAAGAGCGGCGGTGAGCTCAACGCCATGATGCGCACCACCGTGGCTGTCACCCGGATGGAAGGCAGCCGTGCCTTCAACGTGCTGCCCCCCAAGGCCAGCTTCGGCGCCAACCTGCGCCTGATGGTGGGCGAAGACATCCAATCCGCCCAGGACTATCTCCGGAAGGTCATGGGCAACGACGCCATCGAGATCCGGCTGGTGGACGGCACCAATCCCTCCATCACCTCCTCCACCGCCTGTCCCGGCTGGGAAACCCTGACCCGGGCCATCCGGGAGACCTGGCCGGAGGCCATGGTGTCCCCCTATCTCATGATGGCCGCCAGCGATTCCCGCCACTATTGCCGCATCACCGACAAGGTATACCGCCTCTCCGCCATGCATCTATCCAACCAAGAACACACCACGAACCACCGCAACGCTGAACGAGTGCCCCACGCCACGCCGGCCCGGACGGCGCAGCACTATCTGCCGC
>CALWXA010000038.1 GCA_944385395.1 uncultured Oscillospiraceae bacterium
TGATGTTTCTGCCATACAGAGCATTTGTAAGTATATAGAGAGGTGAATGGTTTGAGCTTCCTCAACAATCTGATCACCGGCATCAGTCTGGGCAGCGTCTACGCCATCATCGCCCTGGGCTACACCATGGTGTACGGCATCGCCAAGATGCTGAACTTTGCCCACGGCGACGTCATTATGGTGGGCGCTTATGTGACCTTCTTCGCCACCGGCAGCTTCAACCTGCCCCCGCTGGTGGGTATTTTGCTGTCCGTGATCGTGTGTACCGTGCTGGGCGTGGTCATTGAAGGGCTGGCTTACCGGCCCCTGCGGCAGGCGTCCTCCCTGGCGGTACTCATTACCGCCATCGGCGTCAGCTACTTCCTGCAAAATGCTGCTCTGCTGCTGTGGGGCGCCGACACCAAGGTATTCACCCCTGTGATTCCCGACGGCTCCCTGCCCATCCCCGGCGTCAACATTACCTACAAGGCCCTGGTCACCGTGCTGGCCTGCGTGGTCATCATGCTGGCTCTCACCTGGTTCACCGGCCGGACCAAGATGGGCAAGGCCATGCGGGCCTGCTCCGAGGATAAGGCGGCGGCCCAGCTCATGGGCATCAACGTCAACCGCACCATCTCCATGACCTTTGCCATCGGTTCCGCCCTGGCGGCCATCGCCGGCGTGCTGCTGTGTTCCAGCTACCAGACCCTGATGCCCACCACCGGCTCCCTGCCCGGCATCAAGGCCTTTACCGCCGCCGTATTCGGCGGCATCGGCTCCATCCCCGGCGCCATGCTGGGCGGCATTCTGTTGGGCGTGATCGAGACCTTTGCCAAGGTGATCAACACCAACATCTCCGACGCTGTGGTCTTTGCCGTGCTGATCATCGTGCTGCTGGTGAAGCCGGCCGGTCTGCTGGGCAAGACCGTCCGCGAGAAAGTGTGAGGTGAGGGATATGAAAAAATTGACGCCCAGCCGGAAACGGCTGATCAACAATTCCATCACCTACGCCATCGTCATCGCTGCTTTTATCATCTTCCAGGTGCTGGGCAGCGGCGGCATGCTCTCCTCCTCGCTGGAGGGCCAGCTGGTGCCCATCTGCGCCTATATTGTGATGGCCCTGTCCCTCAATCTGGTGGTAGGCATTTCCGGCGAGCTGAGCCTGGGCCACGCGGGCTTTATGAGCGTGGGCGCCTTCTCCGGCGTCGTCACCGCTATGTCCCTCCAGCAGGCCATCCCCAACGGGACGGTGCGGCTGGTGGTGGCTATGATCGTGGGCGCGGTGCTGGCGGGTATCGCCGGTGTCATCGTGGGTGTGCCGGTCCTGCGCCTGCGGGGCGACTATCTGGCCATCGTCACCCTGGCCTTCGGCGAGATCATCCGCAACATCATGAACGTACTCTATGTGGGCGTGGACAAAAACGGCCTGCACTTCTCCCTGGAAAATGAGATGGCTCTCAACCTGGCCGAGGGCGGCAAGGCCATCCTGAAGGGGCCCATGGGCTTTACCTCCAACGTGAAGCTGGCTTCTTTCACAGCCGGATTCATTCTGGTACTCCTTGCCCTCACCGTAGTGCTGAACCTGGTGAACAGCCGTTCCGGCCGGGCCATTATGGCCCTGCGGGACAACCGCATCGCCGCCGAGAGCGTGGGCATCGGCGCCACCAAGTATAAGCTGATGGCCTTCGTCACCTCCGCCGTCATGGCGGGCGCCGCCGGCGTGCTGTACGCCATGAACTACTCCTCCGTGGCCCCCAAGAAGTTTGACTTCAACACCTCCATTCTGGTGCTGGTCTTCGTGGTGCTGGGCGGTATCGGCAATATCCGGGGTTCCATCATCGCCGCCGCCTTCCTCACCTACCTGCCCGAGCTGCTGCGGGCCATCAACCTGGATGAGTACCGGATGCTGGTGTACGCCATCGTGCTGATCCTGGTGATGATCGCCACCAACAACCCGGTACTGCGGCGCTTCTTCACCGGCATTGGGGACAGATTCCGCAAAAAGCCGCCGGAGCAGCCGGCGCAGGAAGGAGGGATCAGCCATGAGTAAGCCCAAGCGTCCCGAGACCAAGCTGGTCCCGGTACCCAGTCCCAACATCATCCCCGAGCGGGACGTGAATCAGAGCCCCATTCTGGAGTGCCAGCATCTGGGCATCGACTTCGGCGGCCTCACCGCCGTGAACGAGTTCAACATGGCCATCGGCCGCACCGAGATCGCCGGCCTCATCGGCCCCAACGGCGCCGGCAAGACCACGGTATTCAACCTGCTGACCAAGGTGTATCAGCCCACCCGGGGCACCGTGCTGCTGGATGGCATCGACACCCACAACATGAACACCGTCCAGGTGAACAAGGCGGGTATCGCCCGTACCTTCCAGAACATCCGCCTGTTTGACAAGCTGACGGTGGAGGACAACGTAAAGATTGGCCTGCACAACCACATCCGCTACCCCATGTGGAGCGGGGTGCTGCGCCTGCCCAACTACTGGAAGAAGGAAAAGCTGGCCCACGAGAGCGCCCTGGAGCTGCTGCACATTTTCGACATGGAGCATCTGGCCAACGCCAAGGCCGGCTCTCTGCCCTACGGCGCTCAGCGCAAGCTGGAGATCGTCCGGGCTCTGGCCACCAACCCGTCCCTGCTGCTGCTGGACGAACCGGCGGCGGGCATGAACCCCTCCGAGACCGCCGAGCTGATGGACAACATCGTCAAGATCCGGGATACCTTCCATATCGCCATCCTGCTCATTGAACACGACATGAATCTGGTCATGGGCATCTGCGAGGGCATCTGCGTACTCAACTTCGGCCAGATCATCGCCAAGGGCACTCCCTCGGAGATCCAGAACAACCCGGAGGTCATCAAGGCCTATCTGGGCGACCAGAAGGAGGTATAAGCATGGCGGTATTGCTGGATGTGAAGAACATCAACGTATACTACGGCGCCATCCACGCCGTGAAGGACGTCTCCTTCCAGGTGGAGGAGGGGGAGATCGTCACCCTCATCGGCGCCAACGGCGCCGGTAAGACCACCACCCTCCAGACGGTGTCCGGCCTCCTCCATGCCCGCACCGGCTCCATCGAATTTATGGGCAAGCCCATTCAGGCGGTACCCGCCTCTAAGCTGGTGGCCCAGGGCCTGGCCCAGGTACCCGAAGGCCGGCGGGTGTTCCAGCAGATGACGGTGGAGGAGAACCTGGAGATGGGCGCCTTCACCCAGCCCAACTCCACCATCGCCCCCAACCTGGAGCGGGTATACGCCCAGTTCCCCCGGCTGAAGGAGCGCCGGAAGCAGGTGGCGGGCACTCTGTCCGGCGGCGAGCAGCAGATGCTGGCCATGGGCCGGGCGCTGATGTCCAATCCCAAACTGCTCATGCTGGACGAACCTTCGATGGGTCTGGCCCCCATCCTGGTGGAGCAGATCTTTGACATCATCAAAGAGCTGCACAAGGCGGGTACCACCATTTTGCTGGTGGAGCAGAACGCACAGATGGCCCTGTCGGTAGCCGACCGGGGCTATGTGCTGGAGACCGG
>CALWXA010000039.1 GCA_944385395.1 uncultured Oscillospiraceae bacterium
AGACTGTCATCAGCAAGCTGGGCGTGGTGGGTACCGAGACCGCTCACTGGGGCGATTGGTTCCAGCTGCTCTTCGCCGCCGCCATGGCCATCCTGGCTGTGTTCCTGGTGATCGAAGGCGCTATGACCTTTGCCAAGCAGTCTGCTGCCAAGAAGGCTGCCAAGTAATCGCCGCCGCTTATCCGGTTGAATTCCCAAAAGTCCCCCGATCCGCTGGATCGGGGGACTTTTTTCCTCAGGATGTTGTCCTAACGGCAGAAATATGGTATGATAAATACCGAGAATATACCGCCGAGACAGGCGGAAAAAGGAGGCCGGCGGGATGACGGGAAACTGGCTGGGGGTAGGCCCCAACACGAAGATTACCCTGGAAAAAGGTGCATGGCACTATGTGATCCGGCTGGATAAGCTGGGCCGCCGCCACAGTGTTCTGGTGGTGCCGGAAGGAAAAGAGCAGGGTTATGCCCTGGGTTATACCAGCTGGCTTACCTTTGTTCGAGGCATCTCCGGCGGACACGCAATGGTGGGCTTCAACCGTAAAGCGAAACGCTATTTCACCGGTCGCAATACGGAGAGCTTTGAAGCCGACCTCAAGGCGCTGGCCCTGCCCTATAGAATGGAACCAGCGGAATGATGGAAAAATAATACCCCTGTCCCGGGAAAGGGCTTGTCGCCATTCCCGATGACAGGGGTATTTTTATTTATTGGGGAGCGGGGCGGTGGAGTCGATCTGGGACAGGGCCCGGCGCAGCTCCCATACCTTGCCGGGAACTACCGACAGCTCCCGAACCCCTACGGAGATATAGAAGGGGAGCAGTGACAGATCACCAGCCGATTCTCCGCAGATACCGCACCAGATTCCTTGGGCGGCGGCACTGGCAGCCGTATGGGCAATAAGCCGCAGAACCGATGGGTGAGAGGAGTCAAACAACCCTGCTACCTTCTGGTTCAGACGGTCTGCCGCCAGGGTATACTGGGTCAGATCATTGGTGCCAATGGAAAAGAAGTCTACCTCTGGGGCAAATTGATCCGCCAGTAAGGCTGCCGATGGCACTTCGATCATCATGCCCACCTCGATGTCATGGGACACCGGCACGCCGGCTTGCTCCAGTTCCCGCCGGCAGTCTGCCAAAAGCTCCTTGGCCCGGTGCAGTTCTTCCAGGCGGCTGATCATGGGGAACATGATGGCCAGCCGACCGTGTACCGATGCCCGAAGCAATGCCCGCAGCTGGGTGCGGAACAGCGCCTGGTGATCCAGACACATGCGGATGGCCCGCCAGCCCAAAGCCGGATTCTCCTCATGGGGCAGATCCAGCCAGTCAGGGACCTTGTCCGCACCAATGTCCAGTGTGCGGATCACTACCCGCTTACCTGCCATTTTGCGCAGCACTTGACTGTAGGCTTGATACTGTGCCTCTTCATCCGGGGCACTGGGGGAGTCCATGTAGAGGAATTCACTGCGCATGAGGCCGATGCCATCGGCATTTACTTCGACCACATGGTCAGCGTCAGCCGGATATCCGATGTTGGCACAAATCTCCAGAGCTACACCGTCTTTGGTCCGGCTTTCCTGATCCCGGTATTGGGCCAGTTCTGCCTGCTGCTGGCGATAGGATTCCTGCGCCAGGCGGTATTGCGCCATGGTTTCCTCATCAGGATCCAGAATGACCAGCCCCTGGCTGCCGTCAACGATCACCTCACCGGTGAGTTGCTGGCGGGTGAGCTCCGAGACGCCTACCACCGCCGGGATCCCCAGGGTCCGGGCCAGAATAGCGGTATGGGAGGTGTGGGAGCCCTGCTCCGTTACAAAGCCCAGCACCAGCTGCCGTGGCAGCTGCATGGTGTCACTGGGGAACAGATCCCAGGCGCAAACCACGCCGGGAGTCGTCAGAGGCGGCTGAGCGCTCTGTCCTGTGAGGATTCCCAACAACCGCCGGGTGATATCCCGGACGTCAGCGCTGCGGGCTTGCATCACTTCATCATCCATGTCTGCCAGCATCTGGGCAAACTCCTGGCCGGTGACGGACACAGCCTGTTCGGCGGTATGCAGCTGGGAAATATGGTCCTCGATGGATTCCAGATAATCCAGATCCTCCAGCATCATTTTATGGATCTCGAAGATCTGGGCGGCATCGGGATTTACCTCCCGGGATGTTTTTTCATACAGCGCGTCCAGCTGGCTGTGGGCCAGCTCCAGCGCCTGAGAGAAGCGCTGGCGTTCTTCCTCCGCTGTCAGCTGTGAAAGCTGAGGGAACACCGCCGGGGTGTCCGGGCTGTACAGCCAGGCGGGACCGATGGCGATGCCGGGGGAAGCGGGAATTCCGTGCAGTGTTTTCATATATGACCTCAAAGCTCCGCCAGGCAGAAATCCGTCAGGGCCTGGCAGGCGGCATCTTCGTCGGAACCGTCTACGGTGATGCGCAGCTCCTGGCCGCATTTGGCCGCCAGCTTCATGACGGAGAAAAGCCGTTTGGCATCTGCGCTTTTGCCATTGACGTGAATGTGGATCTCACTGGCACAAGTCTGGGCCAGCTTTACGATAAGACCTGCCGGGCGGGCGTGGAGCCCCTCGGGGTCGGTGATGACATAGGTGAACTCTCGCATAGGAATGCCTCCTGTCAGCCCTGGGCGAGCTGATCCAGATAGGCCTTGGTCTTTTCTTCGATCTCCGCCTCGGACATGATGTTTTTCAGGGGGATCACATAGGCGCCCTTGCGCTTGGCCTCGGCAAACTGCGGCTCCAGGGAAACGTTGCAGTAGACCACATCGTATTTCTGCCCAATGGCCTTGCCCACAGAGACGGTGTTGGCGTCCACGTTGCACTTCAGGCCCAGCTTGGTGAATACCCGCTTGACCTTCAGGCTTACCAGCTGGCAGCAGCCGTTGCCGGCGGCGCAGCAAGCCAAAATGTTGAATTTCTTGGTGGTAATGTCCATGTTGTTTTCCTCCTGCAAAATGATTTGATAGGGTGTTGCCCTGTCCGGGCGAAAGGGAAATACTACCCACAGACTTCCGCAGGCCTGCTGCGGAAGTCTGTGGGGAAGATGAGGGAGGGAAATTGTCTATGAAGGATTAAAGGTCGTCGCCCATGACTTCTTTGTACTGCTCCCAGTCCTCGGCGGCCAGCCAGTAACCCTTCTTGTTCTTCAGGTACTGGATCTGCGGCACAGCCAGCATGATCACCAGCACCAGCGCGTAACCGATCCAGCCCAGGTATTTCCAGATGGGAGAGAACACGGACAGGGTGATGGCGTTGTCCACCTGGAAGCCTACGCCGCCGTACACGTCGAAGCCGATGATGCAGGCGGCGGCACCGGCCAGGAACACGTCGGAGATGGCTACAGCGATACAGGAGACCACCAGAGCCTTGATGCCGCCTCTGTGATGGGCGAAGATACCCACGGTGGCACTATCGAACATCATGGGTACGAAACCTACCAGGCATACGAAGGGCAGGTTCAGCAGCATACCGACGGTGGTGAAGATGGTCATGGTCAGAGAACCAACCAGGAAGCTGATGGTGATGACGGAGCCGTTGGTAACGAAGCCATAGAAAGCGGCGCAGTCGATACCGGGCAGCGTGTTGGGCAGGATCCGCTCGGAGATACCGCTGAAGGCCACCGTCAGCTCAGCCACGAACATACGCATACCGGTCAGCAGGATCACCAGATATACCGGGAACTTGCCGGCGGTGTGGAAGATGTACAGCGGGAAACTGGTGGATTCGGTGAGGGAAGGATCGATGCCCATCATGGCTTCCTTGCCGATGAGGGAGATCAGTACGGCGAAGTACACCAGCATCACCAGGAAGGAAGAGACGTACATGTCGTTGAAGATGGACAGGAAGCCGGGCAGCTCCAGATTGTCGAACTTCTTGACTTCCTTGCCCTTTTTCTTGGCCTTGCGCTCCAGATGCCGGCCATACTCATAGCCGATGCGGTCGATGATCATCTGGGTATGGCCCACGCACATGTTGGCACCGTCGGTGAGGTCCTGAGCAGGCTCCACCGTCAGGTTGGACAGCACGCACCATTTCACAGCCAGGTACAGGCCTACTACAATGATGGTGGTGAAATCGTTCATCACAGGGAACATCACCAGCAGAATGGGCACCATGTCAATGGCCTGACCGGAGAGGATGTGCGCCTGGATGATGAGGGAACGGCATTTGGTGACTTTCTTCATCCACACCAGGATGATGGCGATGAAGAAACCGGCGGCCATGGATGCCATCTGCAGACTGGTGGTACGGCCGAAGCCTTCCAGAATGGCTGTCAATGTACCGGCACCCAGAGAGTCGTCGTTGACGATGATGTTCATGCCCAGCACCTGGCGCATGCCCATCATAATGGGCTGGAAGGTGTCATAAAGACCGCCCGTGGCTGTCTGATAGACGATATAGCCGATGTATGCCTTCAGGGCACCCATGATGGACTCCAGCACCGGACGCTTGGTCAGCAGCTGTCCGATAAACACCAGAACCATCATGAACATGGCGGCCCGGTCAAAGAAGTTGAACCAGATCCAACTTAATACAGAAACAACAGAATCCATATATCTTACTCCTCCGTTTCACACAAGTTCAAATGTCGTTGGTAAACGCAGCTGCCGGCGCAGCGGCAGCAGGCATGGAACAGGCATCCTCTCCTTCCTCCGGTTAAACGATACATGCTATCTTGAAAACTACTGAGATGGCTTAGCCCAGCAGTTTTTCAAAATCTTCCTTGGTCTTGGCGTCCAGCAGCGCCTGAACGGTTTCCTCGTCGTCGAAAATTTCCGCCAAGTCCATCATGACATCCAGGTGTGCATTGAGCTCCTGAACGGCAATGGCGAAAAACAACTCCGCCCCCATCTCCGGATCCTGCGGATCATATATGGCGGGCCGATTGATTTTCACAAAGCTGACGCCAGCCTGATGCACCAGATCAGTACGTTTGGAGTGGGGCATGCAGATGTGGGGTGCCAGAAAGATATAGGGTCCGTTTTCCGCCACATTGTCCAGAATGCTCTGTGCGTATTCCGGTTCTGCCAGGCCCTGACGGACCAGCGGGGTGCAGGCTGCCTGAACTGCTTCCTGCCAGGTGTCAAAGCCTTCATATACATCGAAAAGCCCTTTTCCATATAATTCTTTCAAATATGCCAGCTGCATGCTCCGGCCTCCTTCTTAGATCGCTAATATGATGCCGAAAAAATGACTAAAACAAGACCTGATTCTGTGGCCTGCATGTGTTAAATCCCACAATCAAGCGGGTTTGCTGGTGCCATTATGCGGTATTTTCCGACGATTTTCAACTGTTTGGGAAAAAATGCACACAATAACATTGTGAGCATTTGTGCAACAAAAAAACTATATATCGCCTATAATTTGGGATAATAACAGCAGATAGCTTGAAAAAGTTGGGTTTTGGTGAACATATGTGCGCGCGGGTGGAGCGGAATTTCCAAAAAAAGGACTGTGGGAAAAGACAAGACACAGGAGACCTGAAAACTTGTGAAAAATGACCAAATCTGTTGAATCGAGGCGGCGGGAATTATATACTTAGACCATCCCCGGCGGCCGGGCGGTGGTCTTCCGGTTGACACTTTGCGGAGCTGAGGGAGATGGCTTATATCATCAAGGAGGTATCATTTCCATGGCAAAGGTAAGAACCGTTCTGGGAGATGTAGAGGCGTCTGAACTTGGCTTTACGATGGCCCACGAGCATGTGATTCACTGCCCCAGAGGTCTGTTTGCGCCGGATAACGAATGGGCGCTGCGTGATTTCAACATTCAGCTGCAGATGGTCAAGGACTATAAGGCCATTGGCGGCGGGTGCCTGGTGGACGCCATGTGCCGCGATCAGGACGGCCGGGCCCCGGCTTATCTGAAGGTGATTTCCGAGACCACCGGCGTGCACATCATTGCCGCCACCGGCATTCCCTTTGACTATCCCGGTGACCGGGAACCGCTGATGGACCTGTCCATCGTGTGGAAGGATAAGGACGTGGACGAGATCGCTGCCGGATATGTCAAAGAGATCACCGAGGGCATGAACGGCACCAATATCAAGGCCGGCTGGATCAAGGCGGGCACTCAGTATTGCTATGCTACGCCCGGTGAGATCAAGGGCCTGAAGGCTGCCGCCAAAGCGGCTATCGAGACGGGTGTGGCGGTACATACCCATACCGACGGCGGTTCCTTCGCTCTGGAGCAGCTGGAGATCGTGCTGGGTGAGGGCCTGCCCGCTTCCCAGTTCGGTGTAGCCCATATTGACCGTAACCCCGACTTCTGGCTGCACAAGAAGATTGCGGAAACCGGCGCCTACCTCATCTACGACGGACCCGGCAAGGTAAAGTACTATCCTGACTCTGTCCGGGTGGATCTGCTGCGGCGCCTGGTAGAGGCGGGCTTTGAAAACCAGATCATGCTCAGCAACGATATGGGTAAGAAGAGCCACCACCAGGCCTACGGCTATGGTCCCGGCTGGGGCTTTATCAAGCAGAAGTTTATCCCGCGGCTGCTGGATGAGGGCTTCTCGGAAGAGGTGGTCCATAAGTTCATGTACGAGAATCCCGCCCGCTTCTATGCCATGAGAAAGTAAAAGAGGAAAACGTATGAAAAAAGACCGTGATTCACGTCCCCACGTGCCCACCTCTCCGGAGGAGTGCGATCCCAATGCCAAGACGGTGCAGCGCTGGCAGCCTAAGCGGCTGTCCTTCAAGGAAGGCATCGCCCAGGCTCCCTGGGTAAATCGGGTGGTGTATCTTGCCATTGTGGTCGGTACTGCTGCCATCAATGTCTGGTATCTCACCCGACTGCCGGAATCGGTGAATATTCTCACCTGGTTCGGCTATGCCTCAGCGCAGGTTCCCACTGTCTTTTATGCGGTGGTGTCCTTCTGCCTTATTTGCTATCTGGTGTACCGGGACATCGTTAACCGTTCGCTGTCCAGAAGAAAGCTGTTCATTCCCCTGATTTTCTTCCTGGGCAATTACTATCTGCTGGCGGGGATGCTGGCGGCATAAAGGCGATTCACGGTTGCTTGCGACAAGCGGCCCGTCCCAACGGGCGGGCCGCTTGTGATGAACGAAACGGATTTTTGGGGAGGATTTTATGAACGAACCTTATTTGCAGATCGCATTGGACAACGAGTCCCTGGAGGATGCCTTCCACACCCTCCGGGGCGGCTTGGGCAATGAAGTAGATATCATTGAGGTGGGTACCATGCTCATCCTCGTGGAAGGCATGCGGGCAGTGCGGATCATGCGCTCCTGCTATCCTGAAAAGATCATGGTGGCGGATTTCCCCTTGTCGGTGACTCATTTCGGACCCAAGGTCCTGGCTGCCGGCACTCAGTTTGTCACCATGTTTTCCCCGGCCCGTCGGGAGGTAAAAGAAGCAGTGTTGGCCCAGGCCAAGGCCGGTGGCCAGGACGTGCAGATCGAGCTGTACGGTGACTACGGCGAGAGCTGGGATTTTGATGACCTGCGTGAGTGGAAGGAAATCGGCATCAAGCAGATCATCTACGGCCGTCCCAGCACTGCCAGCGGCCCCTGGACGGCCCAGGACGTGGAGTTCGTCCGGAAGCTGTGTGATATGGGCTTTGAAGTTACTGCCACCGGCGGCATTACCTATGACGACCTGGAAGTGCTGGCGGGCCTGCCTCTGTACGCTGTGATCTGCGGCCGGTCTATCCGCAATGCGGAGAATCCTGCCGCCGAGGCCCGACGCATCAAAGCCCGGCTCAAAGAGCTGTGGAGCTGAGACAACAACGAGAAAAGCGAGGTATTGCGATTATGTGGATCGATGAAATGTTCGGCGTAAAAAAGCCGATTATCACCATGCTGCATCTGGACCCCCTGCCCGGCGATCCCCGGTATCACTATGGTGACTGCATGGACCGTGTGGTGGAACACGCCCGGGCCGATCTCCATGCCCTGCAGGATGGCGGTGTGGACGGCATCATCTTCTCCAATGAGTTCAGCCTGCCCTATGAGCGGCATATGAGCTTCGTTACCCCTGCTGCCATGGCCCGGGTCATTGGTGAACTGAAAAGTGAGATCCGTGTACCCTACGGCGTGGACTGCATCTCCGACGGCCTGGCCGCCATCGAGCTGGCTGCTGCTGTGGACGCCAAGTTCATCCGTGGTACTTTCAGCGGCGTGTATGTAGGCGACGGCGGCCTCTATAACAATGATTTTTCCTACCTGCTGCGCCGGAAAGCGGCACTGCATCTGGATGATCTGAAGATGCTGTACTTCATCAACCCTGAGTCCGACCGAAACCTGGATACCCGTCCCCTGGTGGACATTGCCAAATCCACCATTTTCAAGGCCCATCCCGATGGACTGTGCATCTCCGCCAATGCCGCCGGCCAGGACGTGGACGATGCCCTGATGGCCAGCGTCAAGGAAGGTGCCCCTGATGTGGTGGTGCTTTGCAACACCGGCTGCCGTCCGGACACCATTGAGGCCAAGCTCAAGTGCGCCGACGCCGCCGTGGTGGGTACTTACTTCAAGGAGGGCGGACGGCTGGAGAACGACCGCCTGGAGAATGTCCGGGTGGATGTGAACCGGGTCAAGGAGTTTATGGCCGTGGTGAAGTCCCTGCGTGAGCGCTTGTAAGGGCGGAGAAAGGAGCGGTCTATGAAACGGATCATTCCCTCCGTGGCCTCGGCCAACCAGCTGTTCCTGGCCCAGGAGCTGGGTGCGTTCCCCAAGGGAACGGCCTTGCATGTGGACATTGAGGACGGCAATTTTGTCAACAACATCACCTTCGGTATGCGTACCGTGCGCTCCGTGGCCAATATGTTTCCGGATAACCCGCTGTGCTTCCATTTTATGGCCAACAATCCCGCCCAGTATTTTGAAGAGATTGCAAAATGCGGCGCCCGGGAAGTGGCGGTGCACTTTGAAGGGCTGCCCTATCCTTCCGAGGAACTGTGCACCCTGCGAAAGATGGGGATGATCCCGGGACTGGCCATCAACCTGAAAACCCCGGTGGAGCAGGTGGCTCCCTTTTTTGAGTACATGGATTTTCTGCTGCTGATGACCATGGACAGCGGCTACGGCGGTACCAATGGTCTGGGGTTCTGCTTTGCCAACCACGACCGTATCCGTACTGCCCGGGCCCTGCTGCCTCCCGGCAAGGAGCTGTGGGTGGACGGCGCCATGGACGAGACGGAAATGAAGAACTGCTTTGAACTGGGTGCGGATGTGGTCATTGCCGGGCGGATGATCTTCCCGGAGAAGCTGGCTCAGGGCAATGAGACCCGCCGTGCCTACCTGCCCAGTGAGCGGGAGCAAAAGCCGGAGGAACTGCTGCGGCTCTATACGGAAAAATACTGCGCCGAATAGGAGGAACCTGACTGTGTACGAACGGGAAAAACGGGCGCTCATCGACTGCGCCCTGGAGATGAAGGCCTGCCGCCTCATCACCTTGTGCGGCGGCAACGTCTGCGCCCGGCTGGAGAGCGGCAATATTGCCGTGACGCCTTCCGGACTGGATTATGAGACCATGAATACCGACGATATCGTGGTGGTGACACCGGAAGGCCAGGTGGTAGAGGGTACCAGACGGCCTACCTCGGACCTGGATGCCATTCTCTATATTTTTGAGCAATTCCCCTGGGTCAATGCCACCATACATACCCACCAGCCCTATGCCACGGCCCTGGGCCTGGTGGCCGATGAGTTCCCCGCCTGTCTGGTGTCTCAGATCGACGCACTGAGAGGTTCCGTGCCGGTAGCACCTTTTACTCCCTCGTCGGACAAGGGAATGGGGGTACTCACTGTGGAGCATTACAACGGTTCTCTGGCGGTGATCCTCCGGGGTCACGGTGTCATGGCCTTTGCACCGGATCTGCAGCAGGCACTGTATGCCGCTGTATATCTGGAAGAGGCAGCCCAGACCTACCTGGCTGCCCTGGCTACAGGGCGGAAGGTGGAACCGCTGGACCCGGAACTGGTAAAAGCCGAGCTGGGTGACCCGGATTCCTGGGCCAATTATCTGCAGAAGTGATTTGACTTCCTGGAGAGAGCCGATTACCATAGGGATATGACAAGCAAAGGAGGACGGCCAGTATGGAATGGAAACTGGGAAAACTGATTAAGAACAAGGTCTATAAGCTCTGGGGCGTGAACATCTTCGACTATGAGTGGACGGATACCGGCGAGACGGTGCATCTCAAGGACTATACCGACGGCATCCGCAAAGACTTCACCATCTATACCATTGAGGTGGAAGGGGAGAAGAAGTATTTCGCCGCCATCGGCCGAGGTCTGAATACCTGGCTTTTCTACGTAGGTCAGTGACCTTTACCTCTTCAAAACAGAAAACTGCCTGCAGCCTTATACAAGGCCGCAGGCAGTTTTCTGTTTGTTTTGTCTCAGGGCCGGTCCAGATTCAAAAGCTGGCTGGCGATTTGGGAATTGGTCACCAGTACGTTGCACAGTCCGCCCCGCAGGGCCCCCAGCAGCGCCTTGGTCTTGAACCGGTCAGAGGCGATGCAGATCCGGGTGGATACGGACTGGAAAATACTCCGGGGCGGAATCACCATCCGGTTGTATAAAGGTGTATCTATGATGTTGCCGTTGATATCGAAGAAGTAACCCCACATACAGCCGACCACCCCTTGCTTGCGCAGAGGATTGGTGTCCTTCTCGCTCAGCCGCTCCACCCAGTACAACAGGGTATCCACACCGCTGATGAAGATGTTCACGTCTTTGCTGCACTGCAGTACTTCACGGGTGGAATTTTGCCGGCAGATCAGGGTACGGCTTTCCTCGTCATCCAGCAGATACGGTACCAGCAGCCGCCGGCATTCGCACCCGTATAGTGCCGCCACCCGCTGCAAAATGAACATCTCATCAATACCGGGTGTGCTGATGCTGTCCAGGGATCCTGCCAGCTGTACCAGGCGCATATCCGGCAGCGTTTTGGAAGGCTTCAGGTTTTCCACCGACGTGGCTACCGTCTTTCCTTTGGATACGGCCAGTACGCTGTCGTTGGTCAGTACGCTGTTGAGATAGGAAGCCCCCATGTTGCATACACTGTTGAACTCTTCCCGTGGCCCGGAGCTTTCGGTGTATGCCACCAGCACCTTTTCCAGGCCGAATCGATCCGTCAGGATTTTTTCCAGACTCACATGGCTTTCAAAGGGAGACTTGATAATGATCTCCACAATGCCCAGGGTCTTGGCTTCCTTGATCATCCGGGAGACATGGGAGCGGGAGAGATACAGCTTATCGGCGATTTCCTGCTGGGTCAGCTCTTGCTCATAGTACATCCGGGCCACCGTCAGCAGCTGTCCGATATCCGCCATGGGACAGCCCTCCTTTGTATAGGTTCTGCTGTCAATATAGCAAATGTGCCGGCGGATTTCAACACGATGGGACAAATTCCCTCTTTTGCTGCGGCGGGGAAAGCACATCTGTGCGACGGTGCAGATAGAAAAATATGTATTTGCCGCCTCTGGATTTCCAGGCAGCGGTGCGGTATAATCAAGCAAGAGAGCCCCATACGGATGGGGAGGAAAAGGAGGGCAGAGGTATGGAGAAGTCCCGTAAAAGACGTGGGAAAAGCGCTGCGGTGGTGGCCATTGCCGTGGCAGCAGGGATACTGTGCGGCCTGATCCTGTATGTGCTGCTGCTGGCAGCAGCAGTGGAGCCCGGTGTTGTGGGCGTGGTGATGGTACTGTATGTCCTGGTGGTGCTGGCGGTACTGGCTGGTGTCATCTACGTTGCGGTGCAGCGCCTGCGGGAGATCCAAAGCGGAGAAGAGGACGAGGCTTCCCAATACTAAGCTGCCCGGGAGAGAAAAGGAGGATATAACAATGCTGCTTTTGAACATCGATCATGTGCCCGGCCGGGAAATGGAAGCGCTGGGCCTGGTGAAGGGCACGGTGGTGCAGTCCAAGAACATCGGCCGTGACTTCATGGCAGGCATGAAGACCCTGGTGGGCGGTGAGATCGTGGGCTATACCGAGATGCTGGTGGAAGCCCGGCAGATCGCCACCAAGCGCATGGTGGACGAGGCGGAGGCCATGGGCGCCGACGCTGTGGTGAATGTGCGGTTCGGCTCCGCTGCCGTGATGCAGGGTGCTGCCGAAGTTATCGCCTATGGCACGGCTGTGAAGCTGCGGTAACGATGGTGATTTCATCACGGATATCCCCGGCGGATCGGGGTATGCTGTGAGCAGGAAATAAAAACAACCAACCAATGAAACAAAGGAGTGTGCAACAATGGAAAACAAGTTCTATATCTGCCGCCGCTGCGGCAACCTGGTAGGTGCCATTCACGAGTCCGGTGTGCCCATGATGTGCTGCGGCCAGAAGATGGAAGAGCTGGTGCCCAACACCACCGATGCCAGCGGTGAAAAGCATGTGCCGGTGGTCACCGTCAACGGCAATGTTGTGGAAGTCAATGTGGGCAGCGTGGATCATCCCATGACTGAGGAGCATCTCATCCAGTGGATCTATGTCCACACCGAGCAGGGCGGTCAGCGCAAGGCCCTGAAGGCCGGTCAGGCTCCTCACGCCGTGTTCCATCTGGCGGACGGCGATAAGGCCCTGTCGGTATATGCCTACTGCAACCTCCACGGCCTGTGGATGACCAAGATCTGATGCAGCACGCAGACGCCAGCTTCACCTTTCTCCACCGCCTGGAGGAGATCGAGTGGAATGTGCGGGACCGCCGCTGGCAGTCTGCTCTGGCTCTGGCCCTGACGGTGCCGGATGTCTGCGGCGGCATCGCCTTCCCGGAACTGGTACGCCGTTACCGTGACGGGCGGGTGATGACCGACCGCAGCGGCCAGCCCAGCCGGGATGTGGGAGCCCAGTACATCCGCTGGTTCGATACCTTTGCCGCGCCCTTCTTCAAGGTGCGGCAGGGAGATGCCGCAGCCTATATCGGCGGCCAGCGCTGCTGGCAGCTGCGGTGCGAATATCTCCACCAGAACCGGGGCTTTGACAATGAGCTGCCCGGTGAGGAGGTGCGGTTCCACTTGGGTGTCAACTGCGGCACCTCTGTGTGCCGGGGCCCGGAGGAGCAGAGTGATGAGGATGTCCGCATCGACATCCGGGAATTCTGCCTGCGGATGTGCCGTGCCGGCCGGAGCTATTATGACTCCGCCGGAGCAGATTTCTCTTTGTATCATACGCCTGTGCTGGATTTTGTCCGTACCCACACAGACCGGCCCCATGCCGCCGTGGCGGTGGTGTGCCGGCAGGAGGCGTACGGACGGGCTGTAGCCGCAGCCTTAGCGGAGGTAACAGACCGGGTAGAGGTGTTTACCCACCCTGAGGATGCCCGGCAGCGTCTGCCCCGACCCAACCTGTGGGTGGTGGACGGCGCCTTGCTGGAGCAGAGCAACCAGCCCTGGCGGGCGGATAAGACCACTCCTGTGGTGCTGTTGGCGCCCCAGGGGGCGGCGGAGCTGGGGAAAGACCGGGTCCGCCGTCTGCCGCCGCTGTTTCTTCCGGAGCAGCTGCGCCAGGCAGCGCTGGCGCTGCTGCAGTAAGGAGGCGGAGATGTTTTACATCGTTTTATTGGCGGGCGTGGTGCTGCTGTTGTGGGTGGTGATCCGGCTGCAAGGCCGGTGCAGCCAGTTGGAGCAGCAGTACCATGAAGCCCTGGAAAGCCGGGAGCACCAGCGCCGGGCGGCGGAGGATGCTCTCCGGGACCGGCGGGAGCGTACCGATGCCGTGGAGACCATCCATCTCTATGCAGCCCTGACCCGGGAGCAATTGCCGGAAGGGGAACTGCGGCAATATCAGGAGGAGATCCTGACCCAGTGCCGCAGCGTGCTGGGCCTTGCGGCGGAGGAGGAATAGGAAAAGAGCCGCCGCCGACAGAGAGAAGAAAGGAGCGGCGATATGTATATTGCCCTTGCGGTATTCTGCACGTTTTTGTCCGCCGTACTGGGCTACTTTCTGGTGCAGCCGGTGGCCCTCGCTCTGGTGTTCCCCATCGCCACTATGGGAGGCTTCATTCTTTACGCTGTGCTGTACCGGGATAAGATCACGGCGAAGGAGAAGTATAAGGCCCTCTTTCCCCTGGAGGAGGAAGACGGGGAAGAAAGCAAACACAAATAGTAATAATCAGCAAAGGAGTGAGGAACACCATGGGATGTTCTCCACTCCTTTGTTTCCGGTGGGCTTTACCTGGAAACGGGCGGTGGAAAAAGACTTTGGTTTCTCTTCTTTGGTGATATCCTCACGGAAGAGCGATGCCAAACCGGTTATACTGTGATCAAATCTTCAAAACGGAGGGACGCACCATGAAAGAGATCTGGAAACGGCGCTTCCGCACAGCTTTGTTTATCCTGGTAGGAGCCGGGATAGGACTTTTGTATTATGCCCTGGTAGGCTGCCCCAGCGGCGGCTGCGTCATCGCAAGCAATCCCTTTATCTCCATGGGCTATATGGCCCTGGTAGGCTGGCTGCTGGCCGGCGCTACCGGAAAGGAATGTAAGGAATGTCATACCTGATCGTATTCCTGGAAGGAATCATCACGTTTCTCTCCCCCTGCCTGCTGCCCATGCTGCCTATTTACCTGAGCTACTTTGCCGGCGGCACCGCCGGAGGTACCCGCCGAACGGTGCTGGGCGCTTTGGGTTTCGTGGCGGGCTTTACGGCGGTGTTCGTGGCTATGGGTGCCCTGGCGGGAACACTGGGCTCCCTGCTGCACCAGTATCAGACAGCAGTGAACCTGGTGTCGGGCCTGGTGGTGATGGTGTTCGGCCTTTACTTCCTGGGCGTTGGGAAGCTCTCCTGGTTCCGGGGCGGCGGCAAAGCCCCCCGGCAGATGGGCTTTTTCCCGGCTTTGGCCTTCGGTGTCATCTTTGCGCTGGGCTGGACACCCTGTGTGGGGGCTTTCCTGGGCACGGCGCTGCTGCTGGCCTCCCAGCAGGGCAGTACCCTGCAGGGCATGCTGATGCTGCTGCTGTACGCCCTGGGTCTGGGGATCCCCTTTGTCCTCAGCGCATTGCTGATGGACTACCTCAAATCCGCCTTCACCTGGGTGAAGGCCCATTACCGGCTCATCAATACCGTCAGCGGCGTGGTGCTGCTGGTGGTAGGCGCGGCCATGGCCACAGGACTGATGGGCCGACTGCTGACGCTGTTGGGATAAGGAGACGCTATGGAAAACAAGAAAAAACTGTTGATCGGGGCACTGGTATTGGTATTGGTGCTTGGCGGTGCCTGGCTGCTCTATAGCCGTCTGGGAGGCGAGAGCCAGCAGCTGGGTCAGGAGTCTGAGGAGCAGGAGCTGCAGCTGGCGCCGGACTTCGTGGTCTACGATGCCCAGGGCAATGCCGCCCGGCTTACGGATTACCGGGGCAAGCCGGTGGTGCTGAACTTCTGGGCCAGCTGGTGCGGGCCGTGCAAGATGGAGATGCCGGAGTTCCAGCAGGTCTATGAAACTCTGGGCGATGAGATCCACTTCCTGATGGTCAACGCCACCGATGGCGGCCGGGAAACGGTGGATACCGCCTTGGCCCTGATCGGGCAGGAGGGCTATACCTTCCCGGTGTTCTATGACACCGAGATGTCGGCCTCCACCGCTTATGGGGTGTACTCCCTGCCTACCACCTACTTCATCGATGCCCAGGGCTATGCGGTAGCCCAGGCCCGGGGGGCCATCAGCGCTGAAACCCTGCAAAAGGGTATTGATATGATCCGGGAATAAGAAAAAGATCGCTTTTCGCAAGAAAAGCGATCTTTTTTTCTCAATTTTCCCGCCGGAAAACGTGGATGTCAAAGGCGATCTCTGTGTCCAGCTCCTCCAGGGCGGCCAGCCGTTCCTTGCCGGCGCTGCCGGTGCGCCAGACGTAGGGGGTCATGGTCAGCAGGTTTTCGATATCCTCCCGACAGTTCAGATGGATGGTGTCCCGGACAGGCACCACGTCCACATAGGAAAAGCCGGGATATTCTTCCCGCTTTTCCTCGTTGGGATAGGGGGTGTCGTAAAGCACTTCCTTGAACTGCCACAGGTGCCGTGCCGCCGGTACCACGTACAGGAAATGCCCGCCCGGCCGCAGTACCCGCCGGAACTCCTCCGCTGCCAGGGGAGCGAAGCAGTCCAGCAGCAGATCCACGCTGTCCGCCGCCAAAGGCAGATGATAGGCGGAGGCCACGGCGAACTCGCCCTCCTTAAGCCGCCGGGCGGCGGTGCGGAGGATGAACTTGGAGATGTCGATGCCCGCCAGCTGTACCTTCCGTGTCTGGGCCAGGGCATGGTACAGAGCGGCGGTGTAGTACCCCTCACCGCAGCCGCTGTCCAGTATCCGGACGGCGCCTTGGGGCGCAAGGTCACAGGCCAGACGGCACAGGGCCCGCTGCAGGGGTGCATAGTAGTCCCGGGCCAGAAAGGCTTTCCGGGCGGCGGACATCACCTTGTCGTCCCCGGGAGCCTTGGAGTGCTTGCGGCTCACCGGCAGCAGATAGGTGTATCCTTGGGCAGCGATGTCGTAGCTGTGCCGGTTGGGGCAGCGGTAGACCTGCTCCAGCCGCTCCAGGGGAGCGCTGCAGATGGGACAGCAGAAAAGACTCATAGGCTCCGCCTTTCTGCTGTCACGTCATGGATCCATTTGCCGGACCGGACCCGCCACATGCAAAGGGGCAGCTTCAAAAAGGTCTCGGCGTGGGTGGCAAAGGCGATGGGCCAGGCCCCCAGCTGGAACACCAGGGCGATGATGGCCGTCAGAGGGATGGCAAAGCACCACTGGGGCCCCAGATCCAGTACCGTGGACCACAGCACGTCGCCGCCGGAGCGCAGCACACCGGTGATGGCGGAGATGGAATAGGCGTGGAAGGGAATGGTGGAGAAGCTGGCTACTGCCAGAGCCACGGCGATGGCCAGGGATTCACCGCTGAGCTTGAACAGGGGGAATACCACCGGCACGAATACCGTAGGAACCAGGATCAGCGATACCACGCTGAGCCCACAGCCCAACACTACGGTGAACCGCAGCAGCCGATGGCTTAGGGCCAGCACCTCCTGATGGCTCTGCCCCTCGCCGATGGCTTTGCCTGCCATCACCGCCGTGGCGGCGCCCAGACCGAAGCAGACCACCAGGAACAGACGGCTGAGGTTGCCCATGACGGCGTTGGCCGCCAGCATGGCCACAGAGTTGTGGGTATAGCCCATGATCACCGTCATCATGGACGTACCCAGTCCCCAGGCGATCTCGTTGAGCACCACCGGTGAGGAGTAGTGGACAAACCGGCCCAGCATATCCCGGCCGGGACGGAAGAAGGCCCCCGCATCCAACGGCAGCCGCCGGCTGCGCAGGGCGCATACCAGGCAGATGAGGAACTCCACCACACGGCTCAAAAGGGTGGCGGCAGCGGCTCCGGCGATGCCCCACTGGGGGAAGCCGCACTTACCGAAGATGAGGAAATAGTTGAATACCGTGTTCACCACCGTGGAGGCGCCGAACACCAGCATGCCGAACCGGGGATTCTCAATGCTGCGCTGGGCGCTGACATAGATGGACGAGAGCATGTTGAACACATAGGAAAATCCAATGAGCTGCAGATAGGGAGCCCCCAGCAGGGAAAGCTCATGCTTGTTGCTGAGAAGATCCATCACCTGCACCGGGAAGAAGAAAAAGATAATGGCCAGGATCAGCACCAGGGATGCCCCCAGAGCGCAGGCCACACCCAGCGCCCGGCTGATGCTCTTGGTATCGCCCTTGCCCCAGTACTGGCTCACCAGAATGGCCAGACCGCTCTGTACGCCGAACACCAGGCTCAAAAGGATGAATACCGGCACGTTGGCGGTGGTCACCGCCGCCATCTCCGTGTTGCCCAGCTGACTGACCATGAAGGTGTCGATGAGCCCCAGGGAGAAGGTGATGAGATTCTGCATGGTAATGGGCAGGCTCAGACGCCAGACCTGCCGGTAAAAGGCTTTGCGGGATTGCGCTAACATACGTCACCTCAATCGAAAATGATTTACAGCATGGCAAACCGCTGCTGCCGGTGGGCCAGCAGGGCTTCATAAAGGGCATCGATGTCCTCTCGGGTATTTTCCGGGCCGAAGGAGATCCGCAGCACACCGGCGGCGGTACGCTTGTCCAGTCCCAGGGCGGAAACCACATGGCTGGCCTTGCCCCGGTGGCAGGCGGACCCGGCGGAGATACAGATCCCCTGACTGCCCAGATCCGTCACCACATTGCCGCTGGGATAGCCCCGGAGAGAAATGCTGAGGATGTGAGGCGCCTCACCGGCACCCACAGTCACCAGACCGTCAATGGCGGTGAGCCGCTGCCGGGCATAGGCCTTTAACTCTGCCATGTAAGCGGCATCGGCCTGCCAGCGGGGGAACCGCAGTTTCACAGCGGCGGCAAAGCCCGCCAGCTGTCCGGTAGGCTCTGTGCCGGACCGCAGCCCCATTTCCTGTCCGCCGCCCAGGATCAGCGGCTGGGGATGGGGCAGGGTGGGGGCGATGTACAGCGCGCCAATGCCCTTGGGGCCGCCGATCTTGTGGGCGCTGATGGACATGAGATCCACACCCCAGGCAGCGGGAGTACAGGGTACCTTCAAAAAACCCTGTACGGCGTCGCAGTGCAGCAGCGCCCGGCTGCCCGCCGCTTTCATGCTGCGGGCGATCTCTTCTACGGGGAAAATGCAGCCGGTCTCGTTGTTCACCAGCATCACGCTGACAAGCGCCGTATCCTCCCGCAGGGCGTCCAGCACCTGCTGGGCGGTGATGTGTCCGGTTTTGTCGGGCTTGAGATACGTCACCTCATAGCCCTGGGCCGCCAGGCTGCGGCAGGGCTCCAGCACGGCGCTGTGCTCCACGGCGGTGGTGATGATGTGCCGCCCCACATGGCGGTTTTGGTGTAAAGCGGCCCGGATGGCCCAGTTGTCCCCCTCGGTGCCGCAGGAGGTAAAGAACAGCCGTTCCGGCGCCACGCCCAGTGCCTGGGCTACCGTCTCCCGGCTCTCCTGTACCAGATTCCGGGCAGCCATACCCAGAGGATACTGGCTGGAGGGATTGCCGAAGCTCTCCGTCAGAGCCTGCGCCACCGCCTGCGCCACGGCGGAGCTCACCGGGGTGGTGGCGGCGTGATCCAGATAATGCATGACGCTTCCTTCCTTTTCTTTCCGTTTTCCGCTCTTGCCAAGGCAGGCGGTGTTGCCGTATAATAAAACATTATGGACGATCCTGCCGGAAACGGTCCGGCAGTTATCCTTCCATTATAAGCAATGAATCGCAAAAGCGCAAGGGAGAACCCCCTATGAGAGTTGCCATTTACACCCTGGGCTGCAAGGTGAATCAATATGAAACGGCGGCCATGGAGCAGGAGATGCAGCGCCGTGGCCATACCCTCACGGATTTCGAGGACGTGGCCGACGCCTACATCATCAATACCTGTTCCGTTACCGCCGTCAGCGACCGGAAATCCCGGCAGATGATCCGCCGTGCCAAGAGCCGGAACCCGGCGGCGGTGGTGGCTGCCTGCGGCTGCTATGTCCAGACCCACCAGCAGGAGGCCGGGGAGCTGGGCATCGATCTGCTGGCCGGTACCGCAGACCGCATGGAATTTCTGAACCTGCTGGAGCAGGCCGCAGCGCAGCGGCAATGCATCGTCCATCTGGACGACGCCCTGCGCCGCCGTTCCTTTGAGGTGCTGCCCGCCGCCGCTATGGCAGGCCGGACCCGTGCCATGCTGAAGGTGGAGGACGGCTGCACCAATTTCTGCAGCTACTGCATCATCCCCTATGCCCGGGGCCCGGTGCGCTCGGCCCCGCTGGAGGAGGTAGTGGCCCAGACCCGTGCGCTGGCCCGGCAGGGCTACCGGGAGGTGGTCATCACCGGCATCGAGATCTCCTCTTACGGAAAAGAGTGGCGCCTGGGCCCCCATCTCACGGAACTTCTGGAGGCCGTCAGCGAAGCTGCCGGAGATATGCGCTTGCGGTTGGGGAGTCTGGAGCCCCGGACCATCACGGAGGACTTCTGCCGCCGCTGCGCTGCGCTGCCCAATCTCTGCCCTCAGTTCCATCTCTCGCTGCAGTCCGGCTGCGATAAGACGCTGAAAGAAATGAACCGGAAATACGATACCGCCCGGTACCGTGAATCGGTGCAGCTGCTGCGGCAGTTCTTCCCGGGCTGCGCCGTTACCACCGACCTTATCACCGGTTTCCCCGGGGAGACGGAGGAGGACTTCCAGTCCACCCTGTCCTTCATCCGGGAAATGGATTTTGCCGCCATGCACATTTTCCCCTATTCCGTCCGGCCCGGTACGCCTGCGGCCCAGTGGCCCCAGGTGGAGATGTCTGTCCGGGAACGGCGGGCCCATGAGGCAGCCGCCGTGGCCGCCCAGATGCACCGGCGGTACCTGGAGCAGCAGGTGGGCAGTACGCTGCCGGTGCTGCTGGAACAGAGCCGGGACGGCGTAGCTACCGGACACGCCCCCAACTATATGGAGGTGGCGGTGCCCGGCGGGCCGGAACTGCACAACCAGCTGGTGGAGGTCACCATCACCGGCACCGACGGCCAGCGGCTGCTGGGCCGGTTGGAGAAGGAGGAGCCATGAATCACTTTTTTGCCTATATCGGCCGGATGCGCTTCATCCGCCGCTGGGCGCTGATGCGCAACAGCGAGCCGGAGAATATCCAGGAGCACAGCCATATGACGGCGGTGCTGGCCCACAGCCTGGCCCTGATCCGCAACCGCTATTTCGGCGGTCAGGTGGACCCGGGAGCCGTGGCGGCAGCGGCGCTGCTCCACGATGCGCCGGAGATCTTTACCGGCGATCTCCCTACCCCCATCAAGTACTATAACCCCGATATCCGCACCTCCTACGCCCAGGTGGAGGAGATGGCCACGGATAAACTCCTGCACATGCTGCCCCGGGAGCTGCGAGAGGACTACCGCCAGCTGCTGCAGCCGGAGGATCAGGAGATCCGCCGTCTGGTAAAAGCCGCCGATAAGCTCTCGGCCTATATCAAGTGCCTGGAGGAGGAGAAGGCCGGCAATGCCGAGTTCCGCTCCGCTCAGGCCCAGACCCGGAAGGCGCTGGAGGAGATGGACCTGCCGGAGGTCCGGTTTTTTATGGATGAGTTTATGCCCAGCTTCCGCCTGACCCTGGATGAGCTGGAATAAAAGAGAGGAGAAAACGCATATGAAAGCCATTGTAACTGTGGTAGGCAAGGACCAGGTGGGCATCATCGCTGGGGTTTGCAATACCCTGGCAGATCACCAGATCAATGTGTTGGACATCAGCCAGACCATCATGCAGGGTTACTTCACCATGATGATGGTGGTGGACCTCACCGCCTGCACCACGTCTTTTGACAGCCTGGGCCAGGTGCTCCGGGACTTCGGAGAGAGTCGGGGCCTCGCCATCCGCATCCAGCGGGAGGATATCTTCGACGCCATGCACAAGCTGTGAGGTGACGGACCATGCTCAATCTCAACCATATCATGGATACCATCCGGATGATTGACCAGCAGCATCTGGATATCCGCACCATCACCATGGGCATCTCTCTGCTGGACTGCGTCAGCGAGGATCCCAAGCGCTGCTGTGACCGGATCTACGACAAGATCACCCGCCGTGCCGAAAAGCTGGTGCGTACCGGCGAGGAGATCGAACAGGAGTTCGGCATCCCCATCGTCAACAAGCGCATTTCCGTCACCCCCATGGCCCTGGTGGCCGCCGGCTGCGATATCCGGGACTATGTGCCCTTCGCCCTGGCGCTGGACCGGGCCGCCAAGGAGTGCGGCGTCAACTTCATCGGCGGATTTTCCGCCCTGGTCCATAAGGGCTTTGCCAAGGGCGACGAGTATCTGCTGGACGCCATCCCCGAGGCTCTGGCCCGGACGGATATCGTCTGCTCCAGCGTCAATGTGGGCTCCACCCGGGCGGGCATCAATATGGACGCCGTGGCCCGGATGGGCCGGATCATCAAGGAAACGGCCCACCTGACCCGTGATAACGACGCTCTGGGCTGCGCCAAGCTGGTGGTGTTCTGCAACGCCGTGGAGGATAATCCCTTCATGGCCGGCGCCTTCCACGGCGTGGGAGAGGCGGACAGCGTCATCAACGTAGGCGTCTCCGGCCCCGGCGTGGTGCACCACGCTTTGCAGCAGTGCCCCGGCGCACCTTTTGACGTGGTGGCGGAGACGGTGAAAAAGACCGCCTTCCAGATCACCCGCATGGGCCAGATGGTAGCCGCCGAGGCTTCCCGCCGTCTGGATACCCCCTTCGGTATCGTGGACCTGTCCCTGGCTCCCACCCCTGCCATCGGCGACAGCGTGGCCCGGATCCTGGAGGAGATGGGCCTGGAGGTCTGCGGCACCCACGGTACCACCGCCGCCCTGGCGCTACTCAACGACGCCGTGAAGAAAGGCGGCGTCATGGCCAGCGGCCATGTGGGCGGCCTCTCCGGTGCTTTCATCCCGGTGTCCGAGGACGAGGGCATGATCGCCGCCGCCCGGGAGGGTACGCTGACCATCGATAAGCTGGAGGCCATGACCTGCGTATGCTCCGTGGGTCTGGATATGATCGCCGTCCCCGGTACCACCACCGCCGAGACCATCGCTGCCATCATCGCCGATGAGGCGGCCATCGGTATGGTGAACTCCAAGACCACCGCCGTGCGGATCATCCCCGTAGAGGGGAAGGACGTGGGCGATACGGTGGAGATGGGCGGCCTTCTGGGCAGCGCCCCGGTGATGCCGGTGCACCATGCTTCCTCTGCTGCCTTCGTGGCCCGTGGCGGCCGGATCCCGGCACCCCTCCAGAGCCTGAAAAACTGAAAAACAGAGGGAAAGGCCCGAACCATATGGTTCGGGCCTTGAGTCTGTCGATAAACCTTCCTGCCGAAGGTTTCGGAGGGAAAGATAGTGTGAAAGAAAACCGTCAGGGTTGTCTTTCACGTCCAGTCAAACCACTTTTTGAAACTTTTTTGAAGTTTCAAAAAGTGCAGCAGCCTGTCGAAAAGACTT
>CALWXA010000040.1 GCA_944385395.1 uncultured Oscillospiraceae bacterium
ACAGGCGGGATTTCCCGCCTGTTTCTTTCTTATGCCTGCAGCCCTGGGCTTTCGGAGGGAAGGAAAGTGTGAAAGGAAACCGTCAGGGTTTCCTTTCGCGTTCTATCAGGACACTTTTGGGAGCAGCAATGCTCCCAAAAGTGCAGCACGGCAATGGGAAAGAACTTCCCGTTGCCGTGACAGGCGGGATTTCCCGCCTGTTTCTTTCTTATGCCTGCAGCCCTGGGCTTTCGGAGGGAAGGAAAGTGTGAAAGGAAACCGTCAGGGTCATCTTTCTTATCCCAGCAGCCCGGAGATGTCCTCCACGGTCAGCCCCGGCTGCAGCGCTGCCGTGATGCCGTAGCCTACCAGCCGCCCCAGCTCCCGAACCCGGCTGTCCACATCCCGTGGCGTGACGAAGAGGGAATCGTCCCGCTGGGCATCGGCGCCGGTAAGTTCCCGGGCTAAGGTGGCCCCGGCAATCACGGTGGGGATGCCCACCGACAGCACCGGCACCCCCAGACTGTCCTGGTCGATGGGGTGGCGGTGGTTGGCCACGCCGGAGCCGGGCACCAGTCCCGTGTCCGACAGCTGCACCGTGGCGCACAGCCGCTGCCGGCTCCGGGCACACAGGGCGTCAATGACGATCACCGCCGCAGGACGGATCTGCTGTACCACTCCGGCGATGAGCTGGGCGGCCTCCACACCGGTCTGGCCTACCACTCCGGTAGCTATAGCCGCTACCGGCCGGAAGGAGGAAAAGAGGAGCTCCTCAGCAACCATGTGCCGGGTCACCAGCAGGTTGTCCACCGCCGTAGGACCCACAGCATCGCAGGCCATGGAGCGGTTGCCCAGGCCGACCACCAGTACGCAGGAGCCATCCGGCAGGGGCGGCAGCAGCGTTTGCAGCTCCTGGGCCATGCACCGGACGCCCCGGGGGAAGAAGTGCTCCTGCCGCTGGAAATAGGGCCGCAGGTCTATGGTGAGGTACCGTCCTTGGGGTCGGCCCATGGCCTCACTGCCGGCTTTGTCGGTAATGGTGATGGCGGTGAGGCAGTAGCCGTCCCGCAGGCTCTCCGCCACCCGGACCCCGGGGGTGGAGCGAATTTTTTCGCCGCCGCACAGCTGCTGTGCGGCTTCCAGAGTCAGATCAGAGGGAAATATGGGCATATTTGTGGGGCACGCTCCTTTCCAAACACAAAATATGGTATGCAATCAATAGTTTGGTGCGGCCTAAAGGATTTATGCGAAAAGTTTGGAAAAAAATCAAAAAGAACTTGCAATTTGCTGGGAAAGATGCTAAAATATCTATCTGCATGGATGAGGTTTCATCCGCTGCGGAAATTTACGCCGGGGAGGTGTTTGGTTTGCCGAATATCAAGTCTGCTAAGAAGCGTGTTCTGGTGGCAGAAGCGAGAAACGCTCGCAACAAGGCCAATAGATCTGCACTGAAGACTGCGATCAAGAAGTTCGAGGCTGCTGCCGTTGAAGGCAATCGCACCGAGGCCGAGGGCGCTTACAAGGTGGCAGTGAAGGCTGTGGATAAGGCTGCGGCCCGTGGCCTGCTGCACAAGAACAACGCAGCCCACAAGAAGAGTGCGCTGACGCTGAAGCTCAACAAGATTGGCTGATTGACCAAACCAACAAAGGACACCCTGAGGGTGTCCTTTTTCCTTTGTTTTGCGGCAAAACACTTGACGATGTGTAGAAAAGATGCTATTCTGTCAGGGAATAAAGGCGATGATCGGGGCGGCGCCCGGGAGCTGCGGGAGGAAATGCCCGCCGTATGGCTGCGTTAAGGCTTATGAGTGCGGGCCTGGAAAGACCCGAAAGCAGGTGGAACCGCGGATCGTTTGATTCGCCCTGAGCTGTCCTTGGGACAGTGCAGGGCGTTTTTTTATTGAAAAAATTCGAAAATCAACATAGAAGGAGAGAATACCATGAACAATGCGGAAAAAACCATGGATAAGATCGTTGCGCTGTGCAAGGGCAGAGGCTTCATCTTTGCCGGCAGCGAGATCTACGGCGGCCTGGCCAACACCTGGGACTACGGCCCCTTGGGCGTGGAGCTGAAGAACAACGTGAAGAAGGCCTGGTGGAAAAAGTTCGTCCAGGAGAACCCCTACAATGTGGGCCAGGACAGCGCCATCCTCATGAACCCCCAGACCTGGGTGGCTTCCGGCCATCTGGGCGGCTTCAGCGATCCGCTGATGGACTGCAAGGAGTGCAAGGAGCGTTTCCGCGCCGACAAGCTCATTGAGGACTACTGCGCGCAGGAAAACATCACCCTGCCCAAGCCCATCGACGCTTTCAGCCAGGAGGAGATGTCCGCCTTCATTGAAGAGCATCAGATCCCCTGCCCCAGCTGCGGCAAGCACAACTTCACCGATATCCGGCAGTTCAACCTGATGTTCAAGACCTTCCAGGGCGTCACGGAGGATGCCAAGAACACCGTGTATCTCCGTCCGGAGACCGCTCAGGGCATCTTCGTGAACTTCAATAACGTCCAGCGCACCACCCGGCGGAAGCTGCCCTTCGGCGTGTGCCAGATCGGTAAGTCCTTCCGCAATGAGATCACCCCCGGCAACTTCACCTTCCGTACCCGTGAATTTGAGCAGATGGAGCTGGAGTTCTTCTGCAAGCCCGGCACCGACCTGGAGTGGTTCCAGTATTGGCGCAACTTCTGCCATAAGTGGCTGCTGGAGCTGAACATGAAGGATGAGCATCTGCGCCTGCGGGACCACGATCCCGAGGAGCTGTGCTTCTACTCCAAGGCCACCACGGACTTCGAGTTCCTGTTCCCCTTCGGCTGGGGCGAGCTGTGGGGCGTGGCGGACCGCACCGACTACGACCTGACCCAGCATCAGAACACCTCCGGCGTGGATATGACCTATTTTGATCCGGAGACCAACGAGCACTATATCCCCTACGTGGTGGAGCCCTCCCTGGGCGCCGACCGTGTGGTGCTGGCCTTCCTGGTGGAAGCCTATGACGAGGAAGTGGTGGACGAGGCCAAGGGCGATACCCGTGTGGTGATGCACTTCCACCCCGCCCTGGCGCCCTACAAGGCGGCGGTGCTGCCCCTGAGCAAGAAGCTCAGCGAGCCTGCCCGGGAGATCTATGCCCAGCTTTCCAAGGAGTGGATGGTGGACTTCGACGAGACCGGTTCCATTGGCAAGCGGTATCGCCGGGAGGATGAGATCGGCACGCCCTTCTGCATCACCGTGGACTTTGATACCGTGGGCGACGGCGAGAAGGCCGGCGACAACTGCGTCACCGTCCGGGAGCGTGATACCATGGAGCAGGTGCGCATTCCCATCAGCGAGCTGAAGGATTACCTGCGGGAGAAGCTGGCATACTGAGAAAGGAAGCGGTAAGCCATGACAACGGGGCTGGTACTGGAAGGCGGCGCCATGCGGGGCATGTTTACCGCCGGGGTACTGGATGTCTTTCTGGACCACCACATCCGGGTGGACCAAGTGGTGGGTGTCTCCGCCGGCGCCCTGTTCGGCGTGAATTATCTCTCCGGCCAGCGTGGCCGGGTGATCCGCTATAACAAGCGCTTCAATGCCGACCGGAATTATATGGGCCTGCGGCCTCTGCTGCGGGAGGGGAACATCGTCAGCACCGACTATGCCTATGACCGGGTGCCCCGGCTGCTGGACCCCTTTGACGATGAGGCCTTCCAGGCCTCCGGCATTCCCTTTGACGCCGTGGTGACCGCCCTTTCCGACGGGCAGCCGTCATATATCCGCATCCACAGCGTCTTTCAGCAGATGGATGTGCTGCGGGCTTCCGGTTCCATGCCCTTTGTGTCCCGTCCGGTAGAACTGGAGGGACAGATGTATCTGGACGGCGGCATTGCCGACAGCATCCCGTTCCGCTACCTGGCGGACCAGGGGTGTGAAAAGCTGCTGGTGGTGCTGACCCGCCCGGCCGGGTATCGGAAAAAGCCCATGAATTCCCGGCTCATCCGCCTGTGGTACCGCCGCTATCCCCAGCTGGCGGAGAGCATGGAGCAGCGTCATATCCGGTACAATGAGGCGTTGGACACCCTGACCCAGTGGGAACGACAGGGTCGGGCTCTGGTGATCCGGCCCCGGCAGGCGCTGGCGGTGGGACGGCTGGAATCCGACGGCGAGAAGCTGCAGGCGGCCTATGATCAGGGCCGCATGGCGGTGGAGCAGCGGCTGGAAGAGCTGACGGCATATTTGAGATGAAAAAAGACCTTTGGACGAAACCGTCCGAAGGTCTTTTTTGATAGCAGGGGATCAGATATGGGGTGCGCCGTCAGGCACCTGGCTGAGCACGGTGCGCTTCATGCGCCGGAAGCAGACAGCGGTGACGATGATGGAGGAGAGCTCCGCAATGGGGAAGGCCCACCACACCAGATTGTGGCTGCCGGTGTCCCGGCCAATATAGGCCAGCACCAATGCGATGGGAACCAGGAACACCAGCTGACGGATCACGGAGACCACCAGGGAGTAGATGGACTTGCCTACTGCCTGGAAAGCACCGCTGATGGCGATACAAATGGCCGCGGCAGGGAAGCTCAAAGAGATGATCCGCAGGGCCGGTACACCCACCTTCAGCATGGTGTCGCTGGCATTGAAGATCTTCAGCAGCACATCGGGGATGGCATGGAAGAGGATGGTGCCGATGCACATGATGCAGGTGGCATACAGAGTGCTGAACTTGATGGCGGAGACCATACGGCGGCGGTTGCCTGCGCCGTAGTTGTAGGCCAGGATAGCCACCACGCCGTTATTGAGGCCGAATACCGGCATGAAGATGAGGCTGTTGAGCTTGAAGTAGGCGCCGAAGACGGTTGCGGCAGTTTCCTTGGCCTCGTGGAGGGAGATGAGGATTTTGTTCATCAAAAAGACCATCACGGAGCCAATGGCCATCATCAGCACGGAGGGCAGGCCGATGGCGTAAATGCTGCCGATGAGCCGCCAGTTGGGCCGGAAGCCCCGGAAGTTCAGATGGATCTCCGGATTCTTCTTGTGATTGAGATAGATGGCCAGACCCGCACCGCAGAACTGACCAATGATGGTGGCCAGGGCGGCGCCTGCCACGCCCATATCCAGCACGAAGATGCAGATGGGGTCCAGAATGATGTTCACGATGGCGCCGGTGCCCTGGGTGAACATGGACAGAATGCTGCGTCCGGTGGACTGCAGCAGCCGCTCAAAGGTCACCTGCAGGAACAGGCCCAGGGAGCCGCAGCAGACGATGAGCAGATAGTCGTTGCCCTGATCGATGATGGACTGCACCGTGGTCTGGCTGGAGAAGAAGAGGTTGGAGAAGAGGAGAGCCAGCACGCAGCACACCACGGAGCTGGCCACGGCCAAAAAGAGACCGTTCCGGGCTACCTCGTTGGCCCGGTCCTGCTTGCCGGCACCCAGCGCACGACCCAGCAGGGCGTTGATACCCACGGCGGTACCGGCGGACAGGGAGATCATCAGCTGCTGGGCAGGGAATGCCAGCGACACGGCGGTGAGGGCCTGCTCGCTGACCCAGGAGACGAAGATGCTGTCCACGATGTTGTACAAAGCCTGCACCAGCATGGATGCGATGATGGGCAGGGACATGTTCCAGATGAGCTTCTGGATGGGCATGGCGCCCAGCTTGTTTTGTTGCATAGAGTCAGTTCCTTCCTTTTGTTCACACATTCTTCACCATTATAGCAGGATAAAAATCAAAAGAAAACCCCCAAAAGTACCGAATTGGTACGTTTTTTGAGGGTTTCTTTTGGTTTTGCTGCTGATTGGTACGTTATGCGAACTATTTTCCCTGTCAGACCTGAGCGAAAAAGGCGTGGATGGACTCTTCCGTGGTCTGGACGGTGCCTTGGGCGAAGCCGTCCCGGCCGCCGCCCCGACCGTTGAGGGCTGCGTTGAGAGACTGCACCAGGGAGCGGATGTCCTGTCCGGCGTGGATGATGGCGTAGCGATAGCTGCCGTTTTCCCCGGAAAAGACGGCACAGCGTCCGCCGCACTCCCGGCTCACGGCATCGCACAGCCGCCGGGCGCCGTCTCCCTGCAGGGGCGGGACCACCAGGGTCACGTCTCCTTTTCCGGCATAATCATGAGCGGTACGCAGGAAGCTCTCTTCCTCCAGAGCGGCGCAGCGCTGCTTGGTTTCCGCCAGTTCTGCCTGGAGCCGCTGCAGTGCGGCAAAGGTGGTGTTTTCCTTCACGGACAGGGCCTGGGCAATGGACCGGTTCTGTTCCCAGGCGGCGGAGAGCCAATCCAGGGCCCGTTTGCCGCACAGCACTTCCAGCCGCACGCCGGAGCGGAACTTCTGGCAGGAGAGGAACTTCACCAGACCCACCTGACCGCTGGAGGACACATGGGTGCCGCAGCAGGCGCAGGTGTCGGCGCCGGGGAAGCTGGTGATCCGCACCTGGCCGGTGAGGGCCTTTTTGCTGCGGTATTCCAGGGTTTCCAGCTCCTGCGGGGTGGGGTAGGACACCTGGAAAGGATGATCTTCCCAGATATAGGCGTTGGCCCGGGCCTCTACCGCCAGCACATCCTCCCAGGTGATGGGGGCGTTGTAGTCGATGGTGACGATGTCGGCCCCCAGATGGAAGCCCACATTGTCACAGTGGAAGGTGCTGCACAGCATACCGCTGACGATGTGCTCGCCGGAATGCTGCTGCATATGGTCGAACCGCCGCTGCCAGTCAATGACGCCCCGGACAGTCTCACCGGGGGTCAGGGGAGCGGTGCAGCTGTGGAGGATAACGCCGTCCTTTTCGTGTACATCGGTGACGGATACATCCCCCAAGGTGCCGTGGTCAGCGGGCTGTCCTCCGCCCTCGGGATAGAAGGCGGTGCGGTCCAGCTCCACCAGATAGCCGTCCTTCCCACTCTGGCAGCTGAGGACCCGGGCGTCAAAGGTCTGGAGATAAGCGTCCTGATCATAAAGCTTTTCCGTTTCCATGGCCTTATTCTTCCACGGCGGTGACGGCGATGTGGAGCTCGTCCAGCTGAGCCTGGGTCACCTGGGAAGGTGCGTCCATCATCACGTCCTGGGCGTTCTTGTTCATGGGGAAGGGGATGATCTCACGGATGGAGGGCTCGCCGGCCAGCAGCATCACCATCCGGTCTACGCCGGGGGCGATACCTGCGTGAGGAGGTGCGCCGTAGGTGAAGGCGTTGTACATGGCGGGGAACTTCTTCTTTACGTCCTCCTCGCCCAGACGGACCATCTCAAAGGCCTTGATCATGATGTCCGGGTCATGGTTCCGGACGGCGCCGCTGGAGAGCTCCACGCCGTTGCACACCAGATCGTACTGGTCGGCGGTGATGTCCAGGGGATCGATGAGGCCCTGCTCGGCCTTCAGCAGGGTGTCCATGCCGCCGCTGGGCATGGAGAAGGGGTTGTGGCAGAACTCCAGCTGGCCGGACTCCTCTCCGATCTCATACATGGGGAAGTCCACGATCCAGCAGAACTCGTAGCGCTCGGTGTCCATATGCTCCGGGCAGGCGGCGCCCAGCTTGTTGCGCAGCACGCCGGCGGTCTTCTGGGCCACCAGCTTCTTGCCGGCGGTGACACCTACGAAGCAGCCCGGCTCCAGACCCAGCTGCTGTACCAGAGCGTCCTTGCAGCCGGAGAGGAACTTGGCAATGCCGCCGGCAAGCTGACCCTGCTCGTCCATCTTGAACCAGTAGGGCTTGCTGCCGGACTGTACTTCCACATCGGCGCACAGCTGGTCAATGGCTTTCCGGGCCAGCTTGCAGTTGCTGACCGCCACGGCCTTCACGGTCTGACCGGCGAAAGGCTCAAAGCCGCAGTCCTGTACCAGAGCGGAGATATCCTGCACCGTCAGATCGATGCGCAGGTCCGGCTTGTCGGAGCCGTAGGTCTCCATGGCGTCGTTGAAGGAGATCCGCCGGAAGGGAGCGGAGGAGGCGATGTTGTACTTGCCATACTGGGCGAAGATGGGGGGCAGCACATCCTCCAGCACGGCGAACACGTCGTCCTGGGTAGCGAAAGCCATCTCCATATCCAGCTGATAGAATTCACCGGGAGACCGGTCGCCCCGGGCATCCTCGTCCCGGAAGCAGGGAGCGATCTGGAAATAGCGGTCGAAGCCGGAGGTCATCAGCAGCTGCTTGAACTGCTGAGGCGCCTGGGGCAGGGCATAGAATTTGCCGGGATGCTTCCGGGAGGGCACCAGATAGTCCCGGGCGCCTTCCGGGGAGGAGGCGGTGAGGATGGGGGTGGTGATCTCCAGGAATCCGTGGTCCGTCATGGCCTTGCGCAGGGCGGACACCACCTGGCAGCGCAGGACGATGTTCTGCTTTACCGCAGGGTTGCGCAGATCCAGATACCGGTATTTCAGCCGGGCGGACTCATCGGCCTCCCGGGAGCGGTTGATCTCAAAGGGCAGGCTGTTGTGACGGCAGCGGCCCAGCACTTCGATGGCGTGGGGCACCACCTCGATCTCACCGGTGGGCAGCTTGGGGTTCTTGCTGGACCGTTCCCGGACCACACCCTCCACGGAGATGGTGGACTCCTTGTTCAGCCCGGAAATGATCTCCATCATCTCCGGCGTTTCTACTACGATCTGGGTGGTGCCGTAGAAGTCACGCAGCACCACAAAGGCAAAATTGCTGCCCACTTCCCGGACATTTTCCATCCAGCCTACCAGCTTTACCTGCTGCCCTGCGTCGCTCAGCCGCAGCTGACCGCAGGTATGGGTACGGGATTGCATCATAATTCGCACTCCTTTTTTCTTCTGATTTGAAAACTATTCGTAATATTATATTCTGATTATACAAATTGGACTGATTTTCAGCCTTCCACGATGACGGTACCGGCGCTGCGTGCATGGAGCCCCTGGGCGATGCGTGCCACCGTATCCTCACGGCTGAGGGTGGTCTGTTCGCCGGTGGCCATGTCCTTGCAGGTGACGGTGCCGGCGGCCAGCTCATCCTCGCCCAGGAAGATCACATAGGGGATGGACAGCTTGTCAGCGTAGCTCATCTTGGCCTTGAACTTTTTCTGCTCGGTGTAGAGCTGGGTGCGCATCCCCTCGCTCCGGAGGAAGGTGGCCACAGCGATGGCCCCGGAGAGATCCTCCGTCATGGGTAGCACCAGCACGTCGGCGGGAGCGGTGGGCAGCTGGGGATTCAGCATGCCCTGCTCGCCCAGCACATAGAACAGGCGGGTCAGGCCGATGGAGATACCCACGCCGGGGAGCTGGCGGTCGGTGTAGTACTCCGCCAGATTGTCATACCGGCCGCCGGAGCATACGGAGCCGATCTCCGGATGATCCAGCAGGGTGGTCTCATACACGGTGCCGGTGTAGTAATCCAGACCCCGGGCGATGGTGAGATCCACGGCGAAATGGTCCTCCGGCACGCCGAAGGCGGCCAGATATTTTACCACGGTCTCCAGCTCGGACAAACCTGCGTCAAAGATCTCGTTGCGGCCCCGATAGGCTTCCAGGGCTGTCAGCACTTCCTGGTTGGTGCCCCGGATGGCGATGAACCGGAGGATCTCGTGGGCTTGGGCCTGGGTGAGCTGCAGCTCCTCGGTGAGGAGGGCACCCACCTTCTCAGCACCGATCTTGTCCAGCTTGTCCACGGTACGCATGATGTCGCCGGACTGGGCGCTGAGACCCTGGAGGGCATAGAAGCCGTTGAGGATCTTGCGGTTGTTCACCCGGATCTGGAACCGGCGCAGGCCCAGAGCGGTGAAGGTCTGATAGATGATGGAGGGGATCTCCGCCTCATTGACGATGTCCAGCTTGCCGTCGCCGATGATGTCGATGTCCGCCTGATAGAATTCCCGGAACCGGCCCCGCTGAGCCCGTTCGCCACGGTAGACCTTACCGATCTGATAGCGGCGGAAGGGGAAGGCCAGGTCGTTGTAGTGCAGAGCCACATACTTGGCCAGCGGTACAGTGAGGTCGAACCGGAGGCTCAGATCGGCGTCGCCCTTGGTGAAGCGGTAGATCTGCTTTTCCGTTTCGCCGCCGCCCTTGGCCAGCAGCACGTCGCTGGACTCAATGACGGGGGTGTCCAGGGGGGTGAAGCCGTAGCGGGCGTAGGTGCTGCGGAGGATGGACATCATCCGCTCCATCTGCTGCTGGGGTGCCGGCAGCAATTCCATAAAGCCCGACAGGGTGCGGGGTGTCATTTTTGCCATGGAAGAACGCTCCTTTATAGAAAATAGTGTTGTTTCGAAAGGGACAGAAAAAACGCTCTCATCCCCGGAATTGGGACGAGAGCGTAACGCTTCGTGGTGCCACCCAAATTCAGCATCCCCGGAAGGGGAGCCCTTTTGTGCGCCTGTACGGCGGCGCAGCCGCGGCGGCTCGGAAGCTGTCTTCCCCCTGTCCTATGCAGCGCGCTTACAGCCGGCGGCGCGCCTCTCTGATGCACGGATGCAGGGCTACTCCTGCTTCGTCACAGCAGCCATGATCTTGTAGCATTGTATAAAGTTTTGGAGAAAAAGTCAAGCTGTGAAGGGCCGTGGCTTGGGGTTGACAATGCTGCGCCAGTCCAGATCGCCCCGGGCCAGGCCCAGCACCAGCATCTCGGCGGTGGCCAGATTGCTGGCATAGGGGATGTTGTTCTGGTCGCACAGGCGGAAGATGTAGCTGATATCCTCGTTGATGGTTTTGGTATTGGGATCGTCAAAGCACAGCACCATGTCGATCTCATTATAGGCGATCCGGGCGCCGATCTGCTGTCCGCCGCCGTGGGAGAAGGACAGGAAACGGTGGACATTCAGGCCGGTGGCCTCGCTGATGAGCTGACCGGTGGTGGAGGTGGCGCACAGGGTATGCTGGGCCAGGATTCCGCAGTAGGCGGTGCAGAACTGGGTCATCAGCTCTTTTTTGTTGTCGTGGGCGACCAATGCAATATTCATGGGAAAATTCTCCTTTCCGGCAGTAATATTTGATTCAAATGCGCATCAAAGGTACTCTCTGACCGCACAGGCGCCGGGCAATATTTTCGTAGGCCCGGGCGGCATAGAAATTGAATTCACGCAGGGGCACGCCCCGGTTCAGGGCGGCGGGTACCTGGTTATCCTCAGGGATCACGCCGATAAGGGGCAGTCCTGCGGTATCGATGGCGTCGTCAATGGTGGTGTGGAGGGCCCGGAGCATTTTTTTGTCCACCCGTCCCACCGCCAGATGTACGGTGCCTTTGGGAAACCGGTTCAGCTCCATCACGGTGCGCTGGGCATCCCGCAGGGCGGAGTTGTCGGTGGTGGTCACCACCACCACCTGATCGGCGCAGAAGGTAGCCAGCCGGAACCCCAGTCCCAGTCCGGCGGGAGCGTCGATGAGACAGTATTCGTAGCGGCTGCGGATCTCCTGGGCCAGATGCCGCATTTGGCTCTGGGTAACTTCCAGGGCCTCCGGTGTCTGGGGCGCCGTCAGCAGGTGCAGCTTCGGGTATTTCCCGTGGGCAACCGCTGCATCCTCCAGAGAACACCGGCCGGCGGCCACATCGCAGAAATCCATCACCGTTCGGTCGCTGAGACCCAGCGCCAGGTCCAGATTCCGCAGCGTGATGTCGCAGTCCACGCACAGGGTCTCACGGCCCATATGCGCCAGCGCCAGTCCTACATTGGCGGTAAAGGAGGTTTTCCCCGTTCCGCCTTTGCCGGACACCACTGCGATGATTTTACCCATAATATCACCTCGTTTCAAGGGAAAGGTGAAGAATTTGTTAAAATTCGGTCAAAGAAGGGGGCTTTTTTTGATTTTTGCAAAAGCCCGGGGGAATTGGTGGGGGGTGGGACTGTTTTTACGGATCACCACCAGCCGATGCTGCACCTGGGTGCCGGGGATGGTGTAGTCCCGGACGGCCTCCAGGCAGCCGCCCAGCTGGGCCATGGCGCTTTTGGCCTGCCGGATCTCCTCATCGGAATCCACGGACTTCATGGCCAGGAAAGCGCCGCCCACCCGCACCATAGGCAGGGCCAGCTCGCAAAGAACCGGCAGGGCCGCCACTGCCCGGGATACGGCATAGTCGAACCGCTCCCGATGCTCCCGGGCGTATTCCTCCGCCCGGGCCTGCACACAGCGGGCCTGGGGGAGAGGCAGCGTCTGGCAGCAGCTTTCCAGAAAGCGGATGCGCTTGCCCAGACTATCCAGCAGGGTGAACCGTGCCTCCGGTACCAGGATCTGCAGCGGCATTCCCGGGAACCCGGCGCCGGTGCCTACATCCACCACCGTTTTCCCCTCCAGGGGAATCAGGGATGCCAGAGCGGCGCTGTCCAGCAGATGCAGCTGGGCCACGGCCTCCGGCTCCGTAATGGCGGTGAGATTCATCACCTGATTGGTCTCCAGCAGCAGCTTGGCAAAGTGGATCAGCTGGGGCGCTTTGTCCTCATCCAGTCCGTATTCCGCCAGCCCCTGCTGCAGCAGTTCCAGTGTACGTTCCACGTTGTTCTCCTCAATTTGCGGTGATAACGCCCTGTGTTTGAATACAAAGGGCAATAAACGATGCGAATATTACAAAACGCAATCAGTGTTTGGGCACAATGCGCTGGCAACCGCCCATGTAGGGCTGCAGAGCTGCGGGGATCAGCACAGAGCCGTCGGCCTGGAGGTTGTTCTCCAGGAAGGCGATGAGCATACGGGGAGGTGCCACCACGGTGTTGTTCAGGGTGTGGGGCAGATACATCTTGCCGTCCTCGCCCTTGACCCGGATCTTCAGGCGGCGGGCCTGGGCATCGCCCAGGTTGGAGCAGGAGCAGACCTCGAAATACTTCTTCTGCCGGGGAGACCAGGCCTCGATGTCGCAGGACTTTACCTTCAGATCCGCCAGGTCGCCGGAGCAGCATTCCAGCTGCCGCACGGGAATGTCCAGAGAGCGGAACAGCTCTACGCTGTAGCGCCACATCTTTTCATACCAGTCCATGGACTCCTGAGGCTTACAGACCACGATCATCTCCTGCTTCTCGAACTGATGGATGCGGTACACGCCACGCTCCTCGATGCCGTGGGCGCCCTTCTCCTTCCGGAAGCAGGGGGAGTAGGAGGTGAGGGTCTGGGGCAGCTTGTCCTCCGGCAGGATCTGATCGATGAACTTGCCGATCATGGAATGCTCGGAGGTGCCGATGAGGTAGAGATCCTCGCCCTCGATCTTATACATCATGGCGTCCATCTCCGCAAAGCTCATGACGCCGGTGACCACGTTGCCACGGATCATGAAGGGGGGGATGCAGTAGGTGAAGCCCTTGCCGATCATGAAATCCCGGGCATAGGCGGTGACGGCGGAGTGAAGCCGTGCGATGTCGCCCATGAGGTAATAGAAACCGTTACCGGACACCCGGCCGGCGGCGTCCATGTCGATGCCGTCAAAGCGCTCCATAATATCGGTGTGATAGGGGATCTCGAAATCCGGCACCACGGGCTCGCCGAACCGCTGCAGCTCTACGTTGCAGCTGTCATCGGGACCGATAGGCACGGAGGGATCGATCATCTGAGGAATGCTCATCATGATCTGGGTGAGCTGCTGGGAGAGCTTGTCCTCCGTCTCTTCCAGCTGAGCCAGGCGTGCGGCGTTGGCCTTTACCTGCGCCTTTACCTCTTCAGCCTCAGCCAGTTTGGAGGGATCCTTCTTGGCCTGGCCCATCAGCATGCCCACCTTCTTGGACAGGGCGTTGCGGCTGGCCCGCAGCTCATTGGCCTCGGACTCAGCGGCACGCTTGGCGCTGTCCAGAGCGATGGCTTCGTCTACCATGGGCAGCTTGGCGGTCTGGAACTTCTTGCGGAGGTTTTCCTTAACGGCCTCGGGGTTTTCCCGGACAAAACGAATATCCAACATGGGTGATTTCTCCTTTTATTCTCTCACAGTAATGTGTGTTTCACGTGAAACAGTGTTATTTCAGCCGCAGCTGCTGCAGGGCTTCCAGCAGGTTGTTCAGATCGTCCACGCCGTAGTATTCCAGCTCCAGACGGCCTTTTTTCCGCCCCGTAATGATGCGGCAGCCCCGGCCCAGCTTGCTGCCCAGTTCCCGGGCGGCTTCTTCGGCATAGTTGACGGTGATGCCGGAGGGGGGAGGGGTTTCCTTCTTCTCTGCCAGCAGCTTTTTGGCCAGCAGCTCCGTCTGCCGGACGGAAAGGTCGCTTTTCACCACGGTCTCCGCCGCTTTTTCCTGCAGCGCCTCCGGCAGAGGCAGCAGTGCCCGGGCGTGACCGCCGGAAAGACGACCGTCCTCCACCATGGCACGGACAGCGGGTGTCAGCTTCAAAAGCCGCAGGGCGTTGGCCACGGCGCTGCGGGACTTGCCCACCCGGCCGGCGGCCTCCTCCTGGGTCATGTGGTAGTTCTGGATCAGGGTCTGATAACCCTCGGCTTCCTCCATGGGATTCAGGTCTTCCCGCTGGAGGTTCTCGATCATGGCCAGTTCCATGGCCTTGCGGTCGTCGGCTTCGATGACGATGGCAGGCACCTGGGTGAGGCCTGCCATTCGGGCGGCCCGCCAACGGCGCTCGCCGGCGATGATCTGATAGTAGCCGGACTGGAGCTTGCGTACCGTCAGAGGCTGAATGATGCCGTGCTCCCGGATGGAGTCGGCCAGATCCGCCAAAGCGTCGGGATCAAAGAGTTTTCTGGGCTGGGAAGCGCAGCTCTCCACCTGGGAAATGGGGAGGTAGAGGGAGCTTTTCTCCTCCTGCTGCTCCATGACATCGTCGCCCAGCAGGGCGGCAAGGCCTTTTCCGAGGCCCTTTGCGTTGCCGGCCATAGGCGTCGCTCCTTTCAAGAATTTTTACGCAGAAATTCCTGCGCCAGCTGCAGATAGGCTTCGGCACCCCGGCAGCCCCGGTCGTAGGCGGTGATGGGCTTGCCGTGGCTGGGAGCTTCGGACAGCCGCACATTCCGGGGGATCACCGTGGCGTACACCTTCCCGGGGAAGAAGCGCTTGACTTCCTGGGCCACCTGAATGGCCAGGTTGGTGCGGCCATCGAACATGGTCAGCAGCACGCCTTCGATTTCCAGTCCGGGATTCATGTTCCGCCGCACGATGCGCACGGTGTTCATGAGATCGCTGAGCCCTTCCAGGGCAAAATACTCTCCCTGCAGCGGTACCAGCAGGGAATGGGCAGCGCACAGGGCGTTGAGGGTCAGCAGCTCCAGGGAAGGGGGACAGTCAATGAGAATATAATCATAGCGGTCCGATACCAGACTCAGGGCCTTTTTCAGCAGAAACTGCCGGTCCTCCATGCCGATCATCTCGATGCCCGCACCGGCCAGAGCCTTGCTGCTGGGCAGCACGTCGCCGTAAGGGGTGGTGACGATGGCCTGTTCCACGGTGCGCTGTCCCATCAGCACATCATAGATGCCGTCGGACAGGGACTTGTCCACGCCCATGCCGGAGGTGGAGTTGGCCTGGGGATCGAAATCACACATCAGCACCCGCTTGCCCGCCAGCTTCAATGCGGCGGTGAGATTGACGCAGGTGGTGGTTTTGCCCACGCCGCCTTTCTGATTGACGATTGCTACGATCTTTGCCACGTCTCATTCTCTCTTTCTGCGATAATCTAACAGAATAAGTATATCACAAAGGACAAAGGTTTCAACAGCATTTTGCAAAAATGTTTCACATGAAACAAAAAAGAAGCGGGATGTTTCACGTGAAACATCCCACTGATGCTGAGAGAATCGATTCACCAGATGTTTCACGTGAAACACCCTGCTGAGGTCAAATAAGGATCATACCGCTGCAGGGAGGCAGCCGCAGATGGATCAGGCCGTCCTGTACCCAGAACTCCTGGCCGGACAGCGCATCCCGGGCCCGGGAGCCCTGCCAGGGCAGCTGGAGATCCAGAGGGGTATCCCCGGCATTCAGGGCAGCCACTGTGATTTCCTCCTGCAGCTGGCGGCGGAATACCAGGCCTCCGCCCTGGGCGTAGAGATAGGTGATGTCGCCCTGCTGCAGGGAGGGGCGGCCTTTCCGTACAGCACCCAGCTGACGGTAGAATTCCAGCAGGGAACCGTCCTCCCGGCCCCAGGGATAAGTGCCCCGGTTCAGGGGATCTTCAAAGCCCTCCATGCCGGCCTCGTCGCCGTAGAACACGGTGGGGGAGCCGGGGAAGCAGTAGGCCAGCATGGCTGCCAGATGCAGCTTTGCCAGCCCCCGCTGCCGCCCGGCAGGGGAGAGGCGGTAGTGGGCCCGCTGATCCTTGGTGTCCAGAGGCGTGCCGGGCTCCACACCCAGCAGCGTCAGGATTCGGGGTGTATCGTGGGTACCCAGGATGTTCAAAGCGGAATAGAAAGCCTTGGGCGGATAGTTCTCCCGGATGGTCTCCATGGACTCCCGGAAAGCGGCGGCATCGCCGCCGGTAAGCCAGGCCAGAGCGGCGTTGCGGAAGGGATAGTTCATAAGGCCGTGGGTCTCCCGGCCCAGCAGATACTGGCGCCGGCGGCTGTAGGCGATCTTGTTGCTGCCGTCCTCCCACACTTCGCCCAGCAGGAAGCTGTCGGGCTTTTCCTCCTGCATCACCCGGCGGATGTCGGCGATGAAATCATCCGGCAGCTCGTCGGCCACATCCAGCCGCCAGGCAGAAGCGCCGCACCGCAGCCAGTGACGCACCACGCTGTCCTGGCCGGTGATGATGAAGCGGCGGTAATCCGGATTGCTCTCATCCACCGCCGGCAGGGTGCTGACACCCCACCAGGCGTCATACCGATCCGGCCAATGCTGGAAATGATACCAGGAAGCGTAAGGGGAATCAGGGCTCTGGGCGGCGCCGGGCTGGGGATAGAACCCCTTGGCGTTGAAATACCGGCTGTTGCTGCCGGTGTGGTTGAATACACCGTCCAGCATGATCCGGATGCCCCGCGCCTCCGCATCCCGGCACAACTGCCGGAAATCCTCCTCCGTACCCAGCATGGGGTCGATGGCCATGTAATCGGAGGTGTCATAGCGGTGGTTGCTGGCGGCCTCAAAAATGGGGCACAGATACAGCGTGGTCACCGACAGGCTCTGGAGATAGTCCAGCTTGGAGCGGATGCCCTGCAGGCTGCCGCCGAAAAAGTCGTTGTTGACGATTTCCCCGTGCGCATTGGGCCGGTATACCGGCTGCTCCTCCCAGCCCTGATGCACCACACGCTCGCCCACCATTCCCGCCGGATCCGGCACCGACAGACGGCAGAAACGATCTGGAAATATTTGGTAAGTCACGCCGCTGCCGAACCACTGAGGGGTGACGGCGGAGTCGTCGTAGACGGTGAGCTGCCAGCTGAGCATTTCCTGCTGCTGGCCGAACCCGTTTTTGCCCAGCCAGAGGGTCTGGCCGTCGGAGCGGGTGAAGCGGAAGCCGTACCACACCAGCTCCGGCTGAGCCGGGGCGGTAAAGGTGCCGGTGAAGATGCCGGGACCGGGGGCGGAGAGGGGAACTTCCTCTGCCCGGTAGGCAAATTCATGCCAGGCCAGCAGCGTGCAGCTGACGAACTGGTCCTGCACGGCGGGGCGCAGGGTAAAGGTGACGGAGCTGCCGCAGGCGGCGGCTCCAAAGGGTGATTTGTACCGGGTATCCCGGGGGTCAAAGACGTAAGCAGCAGACATGAAACAGGGTTCTCCTTACTGGATCAGTGAATTTTCGCCGATGATGGTGGTACCCACCTGGCTGCGGGAGAAATAGGTGTTGAGGATATCCACGGCGATGGGGGCCAGATCGGAACCGGCCTCTGCCTTCTCGATGGCCACAGCCACAGCGATCTGAGGATCGTCATAGGGGGCGAAGGCGATAAACACGCCGTTGAGGTCCCCGCCGCCGATTTCGGCGGTACCGGTCTTGGCACCGGCGGATACCACACAGTTCTGGAACGCATAGGAAAGGCCGTCGGTGGTCAGATCGTGCATACCCTCCAGCACGGCGTCCAGATTGGACTGGCTGATTTCCACGGTGTTCACAGGCTCCTGATCATAGGCATAGACCAGAGAAGTGTTGTCGTAGGTTTTCACGTTTTTCAGCAGATGGGCCTGATAGTGGTCGCCTCCGTTGGCCAGGGTGGCGGTATAATTGGCCAGCTGCAGGGGGGTGAAGAGGTTGTAGCTCTGGCCGATGGCGGCGGTGATGGTCTGACCGTCGGTCCACTCCAGGCCGTTTTCCTCGGCGTATTCCGGGGAAGCCAGGGCGCCGGCGCTGTCGCCGATCTCGATGCCGGTGCTCTGGCCCAAACCGAATTGCTGGGCGTAGCTGTCCAGGGTTTCAATGCCCAGCAGACGGCCTACCTCATAGAAGAAGTAGTTGCAGGAAACAGAGATGGCTTCCGTGACGTCCACATACCCGTGGGTGCCGCCGTACTGGTCATAAATCCAGCACATGGGCTGGGGACTGGAGTAATAGGTGTATATGCCTCGGTCCAGAATGGTGGTATAGGGGGTGATGGTGCCGCTTTCCAGGGCGGCCACCGCTACCAGGGGCTTGAAGGTGGAGCCGGGGGCGTAGGTACCCTGGGTAGCCCGGTTGAACAGGGGCGCCCCTTCCGTATCGGCCACCAGGGAGTCGTACAGCTCGTCGAATTTGGAAAGGTCATAGGTGGGATAGGAGGCCATGGCCAGCACTTCACCGCTGTGGATGTCGATGACTACAGCAGCGCCGCCCCGGACCCGACCGTCCTTCTCCTCCATATCGCCGATGACAGACGCCAGGGATTTCTCTGTGGCCTCCTGGAGGTCAATGTCCAGCGTCAGAGCTACGGTGTTGCCGGGCTTGGGCTCGGTGACGTAGATCTCACCGGTGACCTTGCCTTCGCTGTTGGTGGTCACCAGCTTGACGCCGTCGGTGCCGTGGAGGTATTCCTCAAAGGCCTTTTCCACGCCGTCCTTACCCACCAGGGCGTTCATGGAGTAGCCAAGATCTTCATAGCCTTTCACACCATTTTCCGGATCGCCTACCCATTCTTCGTGGTAAATGGGCCCGATGCGGCCCAGAATGTGGGCGGCGTAGGGGGTGTTGTAGACCCGCACCGATGAGGTGCCGGTTTCCACGCCTTCATACCGCCCGTCTACCACCTGGCTGATAAGCTCCACGGTGACGTCTTCGGCGAAGGTGTAGTCGCTGCCCAGCAGCTCGTGGACTTCCAGCTCATAGCGCACCCCGGCGATGAGCCGGGCCTGCTGGGCATCGTAGGCCTGCAGGGCGTAAGAGTTTACCAGATGATCCATCAGCTGCTGTGCCGTCATGTTCAGCGCGAAGGTTTCACCATCACTGCCCGGCAGCTCCTGATCCTTGGCCCATAGTACGAACTGCTCGTCAAAGTCCCCCTCGGTGAGGGAAACCGGGCCCGTGGTGGTCAGGGGCAGGGCATCGTTCCAGGTGACGTTGTTGTCCTGGCAAAGCTGGATCAGCCGCCAGATGGCCTCGTTGAGGGAGGCGTTGTCGGTAAAGCTGTCGGCAGAAAATTTCAGCGTATAGGACAGACGGTTGGACACCAGCACCTTGCCGTTGCGGTCGGTGATGGTGCCCCGGGAAGCCTCCACGGTTTCTGTGTCGGCGTTGCTGGAAAGGGACAGCGCCAGATAGTCCTGGCCCCGTATCACCTGGGTGTAGTACAGCACCATGGAAAACAGCAGCAGCACCACACACATCATGGAACAGAGCGCAATCAGACGTTTTTTCAGGGGATTGGGATTCTTCACAGAGAGACTCCTTTCGTGGCGGGGGAGGAGGGATTACTCGTTGGCCACCCGGCGATGGATGGCCCGAAACAGGGGATACAGAAGCAGTGCAAAAGGAACGGACAGCAGCAGTTCCTGTCCGGACAGCAGCGCCGCATCGGAGAACTGGGTGGCGCCGGCGGTGTGGGCCAGGATCTGCAGCAAATCCGTGCAGACAAAGGCAATGAGCCCGGACAGCAAGGCACAGAGGAACCCGGGCATGATGATCCGCCCGGCCAGCTGCCCGGCAGCCAGGGCGGCAGCCAGGAATGCCAGGGTATACAGGCAGGGGATCTGTGCCGGGAATAGCAGGTCACAGAAGACGCCGCAGCCTACGGCAAAAAGAGCGCTTTCCGACCGGCCCTCCAGCATGGCGGGCATTACCGGCACCAGGGGCAGGATAAAGGGATGGATGCCCCAGATCTGGATAGGATTCAGCAGCTGCTGCAGCACCAGGCATATAAGTGCGGCGCCGCTGTAAAACAGCCATTTAATGGTCAGATCCCGTGGTGTCATGGATATAGTTCCTCTCAGTCAATGATGGTAAAGTCGGTGATGACAAAGACCTGAACCAATGCATCCAGATCCACTTTCGGGGTCATCACAGCGTATTTGGTCAGTCCGTTGTCATCGGTGCGGATCTCCTCCACGGAACCGATGACCAAGTCGGAAGGATAGTAGCCGCCCAAGCCGGAGGTCATCACCAGATCGCCGTTGATGACGCTGGACTCGCCTGCCAGATACGCCAGCTTCAGCTGTCCCTGGTTCATCAAGCCCAGATCGCCCTGCACCACCGTGGTCTCGCCGGTGCGGAACACCTTGGCGCCCAGCTGGGAGGACGGGTCCAGAATGGTGGTGACGGTACTCCAGTTCAATCCTGCATCGGTGACCACACCCACCAGGAAACCCTCTTCGTTCACGGCGCAGTCGCCGATGGCGATGCCGGAAGAGGTACCCTTGCTGAGTGTGATGGTGGACGACCAGTTGGAGGTGCTCTGACCTACTACACGGGCGGATTCAAAGACGAAATCCTCCCGCTGCTGCCGCAGGTTCAAAAGCGTCCGCAGCCGTTCGTTTTCCTGGCTGTCCTCCTGGGCCTGCCGCAGCTCCTTTTCCAGCTCCGCCACCTGCTGGCGCAGCGCATCGTTTTCCTCCTGCAGCGATTCCACCGACGCAAAACGTCCGGCGATATCGCCTACCCAGCCGGAAACGGCGCTTCCCGCCGCCCGGAAGGGAGATGCAATGACCCCCAGGGCATTGTGGATGAAGCCGGTACCGCTGCCGGCGGCAGAGACAATGCACAGGATCACCGCCGCAATGGTCACCACCGTCAATACGATGATCCCGCTTTTGGTAAAAAATTTCTTCATGGCCGCTCCTCAACTGAATAGGTTGATTCCGAAGGATTCCAGCATCCGGCTCAAAAGCAGCACCGGAAGGCCCATGACATTGAAAAAGTCGCCGTCCAGCCGCTCCACCAGCAGGGCACCCTGGCCCTGTACGCCGTAGGCCCCGGCCTTATCCATAGGCTCACCGGTACGGATGTAGGAAAGCAGCTCCTGCTGGGAGGCGGTGCGGAACCAGACCTTGGTCTGCGCCGCCCGGGTGAGGATCTTCTCCCCCTGCCGGACGGTGACCCCGGTACATACCGTGTGCTGCCGCCCTGCCAGGGCGGTGAGCATGGCCAGGGCCTGGGCCTCATCGGCGGGCTTTCCCAGCCGCTGCCGGTCCAGAAACACCATGGTGTCGGCGGTGATGACGATCTCCTCCGGCGCAGAAGCCAGCGCCAGGGACTTTTTCCGGCTGATATAGGATACGATCTCCTCCGGCGTCAGCTCCGGGGGATAGTCCTCATCGGTCTGAGGCACCCGTACCTGAAAATCTCGGATGCCGATACGCTCCAGCAGCTCCCGCCGCCGGGGTGAACCGGATGCCAATACGATCTTTGCCATACCCGTCACCTGCCTGTGGAACCGAAGCCGCCGCAGCCCCGGTCTGTTTCGTCCAGCTCATCCACCAGCTCCAGGTGGGGCTGTGCCACCGGGGTTACCATCAGCTGGGCGATGCGGTCCCCGGGCAGAATGGTGTAGTCCTCCCGGGACAGGTTCACCAGTCCCACGGCGATCTCGCCCCGGTAGTCGCTGTCGATGACGCCCACGCCGTTGGAGAGGCAGATGCCTTTCTTGATCCCAAGGCCGCTGCGGGCAAAGACCAGCCCTACATAGTTCCGGCCCGGCAGCGCAATGGCGATTCCGGTGGGGATCACCGTCCGCTCTCCCGCCGGCAGCACCACGCTCTCCGTGATGCAGGCGTACAGATCCATGGCCGCCGCCCCTGCCGTAGCATAGCGGGGCAGAGGGATCTCCTTGCCCACCAGAGGCGACACCGCTTTGATTCTCAGTTTATCCATACCAGTTTGGTTCCTTTTTGAAAACTATTTGTATAATATATAGGAAATGATACTATCTATAATCGAATTTCCTCATTCCACACCCCGGTAGAAGAGCCCCCGGGTAAAGGATTCGGGCTGATGGCCGCCCTGTCCCAGGTACCGGCGGAACACGGCCACGCAGGTTTCCGGGTCCTCATCGGTGAACCGCAGACGGCCCCAGGTAAGACCTGCCTGCCGGAAGTCCGGCTTGTCGGCCAGGAACAGCACCTGGCTGTTCTGGATCTCACTGCGGCAGCCGGGGAGGGGCAGCACCGGGAATTGGGCGCCGGTGCGGTCCTGGAGGTAGTGGAGTTTGGTACCGCCGCAGTCATTGCAGCGGCGTACCGGGCAGTTCTCCGTGATCATCAGGGGCAGCCGCCCGTAGACGATGGCCTCGCAGGGCAGATGCTTCTGCAGATCCCGGATCTGGGCCTGCCGCAGCTCGAAGGAAACCGTGGCGCTGTGGAGCCCCTGCTGCTGCAGAAACCGCAGCGACCGGGAATTGAATACGTTGAGTCCGAAGTCTCCCCGGATCTCCAGTCCCAGCCCCTGTACCAGAGGCAGATGACCCAGATTGCTTACCGCTACGCCGGAAATTCCCTTGGCCTCCTGCAGCAGGCGGCGGAGGGGCGCCTCATCGTCGGTGCGGAATACCCGGGGCAGCACGGCGCATACCTTGGTGCGCCCCGCCCATAATTCAGGGTCCATGCGGTCCAGCAGCTCCAGAGGTACGTAGACCCACTCCGGATGGAAGTTGAGCAGCGCATCGGTGAGCTGCTCCGGCCGGGTGATGGAGCAGGTAAAGGCCAGAGGGCCTGATGCATCCTTGCTTGCTTCCGGCAGGGGAGCAGAGGGGAGATTTCTTCGGGGCCGGGGCATGGTGAGGGCCTGGCTCAGGGCCTCCAGAGCATCCCGCCGCAGGGCGTTGAGCGCGCTGGCAGGCAGCATCAGGCCGTCCTCCCAGTCCAGAGTGAGCTTGCCAAGGGAGAAGGCGGTGCCGCCGGTTTTGCCCAGCCGCTGGGCCAGATCCTCCCGGCTAAGCGCCCGGTTCCGAGCGATTTCCGGCACCGGACCCTGTACCTGAACCTGCACGTCCCCTACCTGAGCTGTCAGTACAGCGGGCAAACCGCTGCGGAACTGCAGAGCCATATCCACCGGCGTGGTGCGCCGGTCCTCTTTTTCATAGCTTGCCTGGGCAGCGGCAAACAGTTCCCGGGGTTCCGGGGTGTTTTCCGGCCGGGAGCCGAACATCTCCGGTCCCTTTTTGCCCAGGAAATATCCGGCGGTGAAACCGCTGCGGGAAAAGGCGTCGTAGAGCTGCCGCTGTTCCTGAGAAGTGGGCAGGCGCTGTTCGTCCAGCAGCCGGCGGTAGATGCCGGTGATCACCGCCACATATTCCGGCCGCTTCATCCGGCCTTCCAGCTTCACGCAGGCGATCCCCAGCTCCCGCATCCGGCCCAACTGGTCCGCCAGATTGGCGTCTTTCAGACTCAAAGGCCGTCCGTTGGCGGCCGGGGCATCCACGCCGTAAATCATCCGGCAGGGCTGGGCGCACCGGCCCCGGTTGCCGCTGCGCTGGCCGATGAGAGCGCTCATGGCGCACTGACCGGAGTAGCACATGCATAAGGCGCCGTGGCCGAATACTTCCACTTCTGCCGGACAGTTCCGGGTGATCTGGCCGATCTCCCGGTCCGTCAGCTCCCGGGCCAGCACCACTCGCTCCATACCCAGTGCGGCGGCGGTCTGGGCCCCGCCCAGGGTCATGAGACTCATCTGGGTGCTGGCATGAACCGGCAGATCCGGCACGGTTTCCCGTGCCAGAGCGAAAAGGCCCCAGTCCTGGATCAGTACGGCGTCCACGCCGCATTGGGATGCCTCCCGCAGTACGGTCCCGGCTTCCTCCAGCTCTCGGTCGGTGAGAAGGGTATTGAGGGTGAGATAGACCTTCACGCCCCGAAGGTGGCAATATGCCACCGCCCGGGGGAGATCCTCCCGGGAGAAGTTTTTGGCGCTGCGCCGGGCATTGAAGGTGCCTACGCCCAGATAGACGGCATCGGCGCCGCTCTGAACGGCGGCCACCATGGATTCCCAGGACCCGGCGGGAGAGAGCAGTTCCATCATCCGCGCTGCTGGTTCTGCAGCTTGAAAAGCTGCCGCTTCAGCTCGGAAGCCTCGTTTTTGGCCCGGGAAGCCTCATCCAGATAGCTCTTGAGCTGACGGCGCAGATTGTCCGCATTTTCCTGGGCTTTCAGCAGCTCGTCAGCCATGTTTACGGCGGCCAGCACGGCGGCATCGCTGCGGCCGATATGGGCGTTGTCCATCAGCTCGGCCATCTTCTTGTCCACCATTGTCCCTACCTTTTCCATATAACCGGCGCTTTCCTCCGCCACCAGGACGTACTCCTGCCCGCAGATATTCATTGTCACACGATTTGCCATAGCGACCTCCTGTCATATGTATGGGTACCGATAATAATACAGAATCCAGTATAGCACAAAAAACGGCCTGGGAAAACAATTTTGGCCCAAAATCAAGATTTTTGTGAAAAGCGTTCCGCCACCCTTTACGAACGGAGGGCCATCGTGTAAAATAAACTATATTTTTGCGGGTCAAAGGAGGTGCTGGCGTTGAGCGGATATATCCTGCGTGAGGAGGACCGTGTGGTGACGGTCCCTGCGGATGCAGTGGACCGTCTGGTCCAGTCCGGCAGCGCCGACGCCGCTCTTTTGTACCTGGAACTCAAGCGGCTGGACGCCGCCGTCACCCCCCAGCAGCTGATGGCCCGACTGCGCTGGAGCGCCCTGCGGCTGGACAGTGCTGAGGCCGCCCTGCGCCAGATGGGCCTGCTGGAGCATCCGGTGCAGCGCCAGGACCCGGAACCGGCGGAGGAACGGCAGACGTATACCACCGCCGACATCACGGAAATACTGGAAACGGACAACGAGTTCCGGCTGCTGGTGCCCCAGACGGAGGCCAAGCTGGGCAAGAAGCTGAAAACGGCGGATCTGCAGATCCTGGCGGGGCTCTACGACGATGTGGGATTGCCGGCGGACGTGCTGTACCTGCTGGTGAGCCATTGTGTGAACCGTGCCCAGCGCCGCTACGGGCCGGGCCGCCGCCCCACCATGCGCCAGGTGGAAAAGGAAGGGTATTACTGGGCCCGTCTGGGCCTTTTCGATCAGGATTCCGCCGCCGCCTATCTCAAGACCTGCGCCCAGCGGGAGCAGGAGATCACCGGCTATATGCAGGTGCTGGGCTTAGGGTTACGCCCGCCGGTGGAGAGCGAGGAGCGGTATATCCGCAGCTGGATGGATCAGGGCTTTTCCCCGGAGGCGGTGGCCCTGGCTTATGATAAGACGGTCTTTTATAAGAAAGAGCTGAACTGGCGCTATCTCAACGGCATCCTGCGCCGCTGGGATCAGCAGGGCTGGCATACAGCGGAACAGATCCGTGCCGGGGAAGCCAAAAAGCCGGCCAAACCGGCGGCGGATGACATCGGCAAGTACATGAAATGGTAAGGAGGGAACGGCATGTCTTATGACGGAAAGATCATGGCCCGTGCGCTGGCCCGGTTTGACGAGGATAAGCAGCGCCGTGCCCAGCAGTTCCGGCAGCGCCGGGAGGAGCTGTACCGCCGTGCCCCCCGCCTGGAGGAGATCGACCGGCAGCTCCGGAGCACCCTGCCCCGGATCATCGCCTCGGCCCTGGACCGTGGCGCCGACCCGCTGCCTGCCATCCGGGTACTGCGGGACGAGAATTTGAGCCTCCAGCGGGAGCGGGAAACGCTGCTCACCGGCATGGGCTATGATCCCCACGCCTTGGAGGAGACCCCCAACTGCCCGCTGTGCCGGGATACCGGCTACCGTGGCAGCGACGTGTGCCGCTGCCTGCAGGAATATTATGCCCGGGAACAGATCGCAGAACTGTCCCGGCTGCTGCCCATGGGCACCCAGACCTTTGATACCTTTTCCTTCGACTGGTACGGTGAGGAGAAAAACGGCCTGCCCTATTCCCCCCGTGAAACGGCGGAGCATAACTTCGATGTGTGCCGGGACTATGCCTATCAGTTCTCTCCCCGCAGCGGCAATCTCCTGCTGTTCGGCCCTCCGGGTCTGGGCAAGACGTTTCTATCTGCGTGTATCGCCCGGGTGGTCAGCGAAAACGGCCACAGCGTGGTGTACGATACCGCCGGCCATATTTTCGCTCGGATGGAGGACGCCAAGTTCCGCCGTGACGAGGAGGACGACAGCCAGCGGGACGTGGACCGCTGCTTCTCCTGCGATCTTTTGATCGTGGACGACCTGGGTACAGAGATGCACACCGCTTTTGTCCAGAGCGCCCTGTACCAGCTTTTGAACGGCCGGCTCCTCTCCGGGGGCAAGACCATTCTCAATACCAACCTCACCCCCCAGCAGCTGGGCCAGCGCTACGGAACCCAGATCCTCTCCCGGCTGGAAGGCGAGTATGAATTCCTGCCCTTTACGGGCCAGGATATCCGGATCTTGAAAAAGGAACGGAAATAGCGGAAAAAGCAAAAAAAAGGAGGCGATGCGCCTCCTTTTTTTATTTCTCTGGATAAAAAAATGATTTCCCGACACGTTCCAACGGGATCTGCACAGCTGGGGGATTACAATAGCGGCAAAGGGGTGAACGCCATGAAAATCAGCCAAAAAAGGGATTTTTTATCCTCCCGTGTCCGCTATCTGCCGGTAAGCGATATAGCACCCAACCCCCGCCAGCCCCGGCGTATCTTTGTCCAGAACGAGCTGGAGGAGCTGGCGGAAAGCATCCGCCGCTACGGCATTTTGCAGCCGCTGACGGTGCGGCGCACCATCCAGGGCTATGAGCTGGTAGCCGGGGAGCGGCGCCTCCGGGCGGCGTCTCTGGCGGGCTTGAAGGAGGTGCCCTGCCTGCTGGCCCAGGTGGGGGAGGAGGACTCGGCTCTGCTGGCCCTCATCGAGAATTTGCAGCGCCGGGACCTGGACTGCTGGGAGGAAGCGGAGGCGGTGGCCCGGCTCATCCGTACATATAACCTGACCCAGGAGCAGGCGGCGGACAAGCTGGGCAAATCCCAGTCGGCGGTAGCCAATAAGCTGCGTTTGCTGCGCCTGCCGCAAACGGTGCGGGACCGGCTGCGGCAGGAGGGCCTTACGGAGCGCCACGCCCGGGCCCTGCTGCGCCTGACGGATGAGCACAGCCAGCTGTGCGCCCTGGAAACCATTGTGAGCCGTGGCTATAACGTGGCCCGCACGGAAGAATATATCGAGGAGCTTCTGCAGCAGCAGCGCACCACGCCGCCCCGCGGCCGCAGTACCTATATCATCAAGGATGTGCGGCTGTTTCTCAACAGCGTCAGCCGCGGCCTCACCCTGATGCGCCAGGCCGGGGTGGAGGCGGATTGGGGCCGCCGGGATACGGAGGAGGCGATCCTGCTCACCATCCGCATCCCCAAACGCCCCGCCAGCCGAAAGGCCGCCACCTGACCACCCCCTCCCTCTGCCCGCAGCCCCGGAAGGCTGCGGGCCTTTTATTTACCGGCAGATTGTGGTATGATGGCAGCAAAGAAAGGGGTGCTTTCCATGCACGACACCATTGCCGCCATTGCCACCGCCGCCGGTACTTCTGCCATCGGGGTGGTACGTTTGTCCGGCCCGGATACCGCCCGGGTGCTGGATACTGTGTTCCGCCCCCAGGGCCGTCCCCTCAGCGCCCGGACGCCCCGTACCATGACCCTGGGCCAGGTGCTGGACCGTACCGGTGCCGTCATCGACAGCGGCCTGGCGGTGTTCTTTCCCGGTCCCAACAGCTATACCGGCGAGGACTGCGGCGAGATCCACTGCCACGGTTCACCGGTGGTGCTGCAGGAGACGCTGTTGAGCCTGTTTGCCGCCGGTGCCCGGCAGGCCCGGGCAGGTGAATTTACCCAGCGGGCGTTTCTCAACGGCCGCATGGACCTCATCCAGGCCGAAGCGGTGGCGGACCTCATCGACGCCGAAACGGCGGAAGCCGCCCGGAACGCTGTGGGCCAGCTGGAAGGCGCCGTCAGCCGCACCGTCCAGTCCGTCTATGATGATCTCATGGCCCTGGCCTCCCGGTTCTATGCGGTGGTGGACTATCCCGACGAGGATATTGAGGACCTCCAGCGGGAAGAGCTGTCCCATACGTTGGAGCAGGCGGAGACCACCCTGGCAAAGCTGCTGCAGAGCTTTGACCGTGGCCGGGTGCTGCGGCAGGGAGTGCCCACGGTGATCCTGGGCAAGCCCAATGTGGGCAAATCCTCTCTCCTCAACGCCCTGCTGGGGTATGACCGTGCCATCGTCACGGAGGTGGCGGGCACCACCCGTGACACGGTTGAGGAGAAGGTCCGAGTCGGCCATGTGCTGCTGCGTCTGTGCGATACGGCGGGTATCCGGGATACCGCCGATGCCGTGGAGCGCATCGGAGTGGAACGCAGCCGTGCCGCTGCCCGGGAGGCCCAGCTGGCGCTGCTGGTGCTGGACCCCAGCCGCCCGCTGGATGAAGAGGACCGCCAGGCCATGGAGCTGGCGGCAGCGGTGCCCCACCGCCTGGTGGTGCTGAATAAGGCGGATCTGCCTTCCTTCCGTCCCATGGAGCTGCCCAGGGAACAGTGGGGCCCCACGCTGCCCATATCTGCCAAAACCGGAGCGGGCGTTGAGGAGCTGATCCGTGCGGTGGAGGAGCTGTACCCCCAGGGCACGGCCCCTGCTGGCAGCTTTCTGACCAATGCCCGGCAGGCCCAGGCGGTACAGCGTGCCCGGGATGCGGTGTCTGCCGCCCGGGAAGCGCTGCAAGGCGGCCTGACGCCGGATGCAGTGCTCACCGATACCGAGGGAGCCCTGGAAGCCCTGGGCGAGCTCAACGGCAAAAGCATCCGGGAGGATCTGGTGGATACCATCTTTTCCCGGTTCTGCGTGGGCAAATAAGCAGCGCCTTTTCACGATTCCCTTTTCTTTTGCGGGAAAAAGTGCTATAATACTCTGGATATTGATTTTGATAAGGAGGTTTTTCCATGCGTGACTATATCATCATGACCGACAGCTGCGCCGATCTTTCTGCCCAGGAGGTAGCGGAACTGCAGCTGACCGTGGTGCCTTTGAGCTATACCATTGACGGTGAGACCTATGTCAATTACCCCGACCATTCGGAGATGGATCCCAAGGAGTTCTACCGCCGGCTCAATGCCGGTTCCCGCAGCGTTACATCTGCGGTGAATGTGGGAACCTTTGTGGATGCCATGCGTCCCATTCTGGAGTCCGGCAAGGATATTCTGTATATTGCCTTTTCCAGTGCTCTGTCCACCACCTATCAGTCCGCCTGCATCGCCGCAGAGGATCTGCATCAGGAATTCCCGGATGCCACCATTCGTGTCATCGACTCCCTGTCTGCCTCCCGTGGCCAGGGCCTGCTGGTGTACTATGCGGTGGGGGAGAAGAATAAGGGCAAATCCCTGGAGGAAGTGGCCCAGTTCGTGATGGACATGATCCCCCACAACTGCCACTGGTTCACGGTGATGGACCTGAACCACCTGAAGCGCGGCGGCCGGGTAAGTCCCGCTGCCGCCATGGTGGGCACCATGCTGAACATCAAGCCGGTGCTCCATGTCAATGACCGGGGCGAGCTGGAGCCCGTCACCAAGAGCCGTGGCATGAAGGGCGCCCTGACGGAACTGGTGAACCGCATGGAGCAGACGGGCAATCAGCCCCTGGCGGACCAGCGGGTGCTGATCTGCCATGCCGACTGCCAGGACAGCGTGGATTTCGTCACCAAGCTGCTGCAGGACCGCTTCGGCGTCAAGGATATCCGGGCCGATTATATCGGGCCGGTGATCGGCAGCCATACCGGCCAGGGCACCCTGGGCCTGTTCTTCATCGGCGACCATAAGTAAGAGGAGGACGGCCTATGCAGTGGCTGGAACTGAAGATCGATACCGCCCCGGCAGGCATTGAGCCGGTGAGCGCTCTGGCGGAAAACCTGGGCATCACGGGACTGGTCATCGATGACGAGGGGGATTTCCAGGACTTTTTGGAGCATAACCACCAGTATTGGGACTATGTGGACGAGGATCTGCTGGCATCCAAGAAGGGTCTTTGCCGGGTGACCTTTTACGTCCCGGCGGACGAAGCGGGTCTGGGCACCGTGGCCCGGATGCGTCTGGGCCTTTCGGAGCTGAAAAAAAGCCGCAGCGACTGCGGCCCTCTGGTGATGACCATGTCCCGGATGGACGATGAGGACTGGGAAAACAACTGGAAGCAGTACTATAAGCCCATGGAGATCGGTGAGCGTCTGCTGGTGGTGCCTCAGTGGGAATCCGTTCCCACCCAGGGCCGGATCCCCCTGGTGCTGGACCCGGGCCTTACCTTCGGTACCGGCAGCCATGCCACCACCCGCCTGTGCCTGACGGCGCTGGAGCGGCATGTCCGGCCGGGCCAGCAGGTGCTGGACCTGGGCTGCGGCAGCGGCATTTTGTCCATCGCCGCCCTGCTGCTGGGTGCAGACCACGCCTGGGCCTGCGACATTGACGAAAAATGCGTGGATGTGGCCTATGAAAATGCCGCCCTCAACGGCATCGACAAAAGCCGCTATACCGTCCGCTGGGGTGACGTGGTGTCCGATGACCGGCTGCGCCGGGAAATGCCCGGCCCCTACGATCTGGTGGCGGCCAACATCGTGGCAGATGTCATCATCGCCCTGGCCCCTCAGGTGCGGCCCCTGCTGAAAGAGGGCGGGCTGTTCCTCACCTCCGGCATCATCGATGACCGGGCAGCGGAGGTGGCCCAGGCCCTGCGCAATAACGGCTGGGAGATCCTGGAGGAGCATACCAGCGAGGGCTGGTATTCCTATCTTTGCCGATAAAAAGACGCCGGGGGATTTTTCATCCCCCGGCGTTGCCTTAGCCATACCATATGTTCTGTCCAACAGCCGCCGGAAGCAGCCGCTTCCGGCGGCTTCTTTATGTCCCGGAAGGGCGCTCTTTCCAGCCCTGACCGTAACCCTGGGTGCTGCCTTCCTCCGGCACCCTGAACCTCCGGCCATCGGCATACTCCCAGTATTGCCAGGGTACCGGCTGGTGCTGCTGCGGCTCTTGTGGCTCCGTACCGCAGGAGCCGGAAACCCATACCAACAGCTGTACCAAGATGGCGATAATGACCTTTTTCATAGATACCCTCCCGCTGCTTCCTGAATATAGGAACTATTCTTCCTATAAATATACGACTGTGGCTCCTATTTGTCAACGTAAAAGGGAACTATAATTCCTATAAAGCGTGGATAGGAGGAAGTATGATGCTCATTTTTGATTTGCAGGCCATCGGCAGCCGTCTGCTGGCCATCCGGAAGCGGGCAGGGCTGACCCAGGCGGAGGTAGCGGAGGCGGCAGGGCTTTCGGACCGGGCCTATGCGGACATTGAGCGGGGCCAGGTGAATATGCGGATGGAGACGGTGCTGCGGATCTGCCAGGCACTGCATATCACGCCGGATGAGATCCTCACCCGTGAGCAGGAGAGCGGAGCCCTGGGGCAGGACGAGCTGTAGCAGCGGCTGAATGCCTGCAGTGCCAAGGACCGGGAAACGGCGCTGCGGCTGCTGACGGTGTATCTCCAGTCTCTGAACTGAAATGTGGCGTACCGGGTGTCCCATAGAAAAAGAACCCCCTGAAATCCTGGGATTTCAGGGGGATTTCTCTTGTTTTTATGTGAGATTTCTCAGCAAAATTACTTGATGATCTCGCCGGCGGCCTCCTTGGCCTTGATCTCACGGATGGCGTCCTTGTGGCTCAGGTTCACACGGCCCTTTTCGTCGATCTCGGTGACCTTGACCCACATCATGTCGCCCACCTTGCAGGCGTCTTCCACCTTCTCGATGCGCTTTTCAGCCAGCTTGGAGATGTGGACCAGACCGTCCTTGCCGGGGGCCAGCTCCACGAAGGCGCCGCAGGTCATCAGACGGTCTACCCGGCCATAGTACAGGGCGCCCACCTCGGGGACGAATACGATGTCGTCGATGCACTTCTTGGCGATGGCGCAGCTGTCAGCGTCGGGGGAGGCGATGTGGATGGTGCCGTCAGCGTCGATGTCGATCTTGGCGCCGGACTCGGCCACGATCTTCTGGATGACGCTGCCGCCCTTACCGATGACATCCCGGATCTTGTCGGGATCGATGTGCATGGTGATCATCTTGGGGGCATACTTGCT
>CALWXA010000041.1 GCA_944385395.1 uncultured Oscillospiraceae bacterium
CCGGTAGAAGCAGAACCTCATGGAAATATCCGGTATTTTCAGCAACTTCGTCAGCTGTATGTTGACATAAATGGGAAAATATATGATAATAAATGGCAGTACCTCTCCATGGGAATGAGTGGAGATTTTGAGGATGCCATCCGCTGCGGCAGCAATATGGTGCGTATCGGTACCGCCATTTTCGGCCGGCGGAATTATACATGATAAAACAGGAGGTCAGCGGCATGAGCCTGATGGACGAATTCAAGAAGATCATTCATCCTTACGACGACGAGGACGATTATGAAGAGGATTTTCCGGAAACCGAAACCCGGGAAAAGCCCTCCTATTTTGATGACCGCCGGGAAGAGCGCAAGGCAGAGGACCGGCGCAACAAGGTGGTGAATATCCACGCCACCGCCCAGCTGAAGGTGGTGCTGGTGAAGCCCGACCGGTTTGAAAACGCCTCGGAGATCGCCGACCATCTTCGGGAAAAGCGTACGGTGGTGCTGAACCTGGAATCCACCAATAAGGACATCGCCCGCCGTCTGGTGGACTTCCTGTCCGGCGTGGCTTATGCCGGTGACGGCAAGATCAAGAAGGTGGCGGCCAACACGTATATCATCACGCCCTATTCCGTGGATATCATGGGTGACCTCATCGACGAGCTGGAGAGCAGTGGACTGTACCTGTAAGCATAAAGAGATTGGGAGGGATATGATATGCTGACACCTCAGGAAGTATCCGGTAAGGCGTTCCCCAAGGCGTCCTTCGGCGGCTACAGCATGAGCTCTGTAGACGAATTTTTGGACGCACTGACGGAGGACTATACCGCATTGTATAAGGAAAATGCCACCTTGAAGGCCAAGCTGAAGGTACTGGCCGAGAAGGTGGAGGAATATCGTGCCACGGAGGACGCCATGCGTTCCACCCTTCTGACGGCCCAGCGCATGGCTGCCCAGATGGTGCAGGATGCCCAGGCCCAGAAGGATGAGATGCTGGCCTCCGCCCGTCAGGAAGCGGCCACTCAGATCGGCCAGCTGGAGCTGGAGACGGAGCAGGCCCGTCAGAAGCTGGCCCTTGCCCAGCAGGAGCTGGCGGCATTTGTGCAGCACAGCCAGGAGCTGTGCGCTGCCCAGGCGGCCTTTTTGCAGCAGCTGCCGGAGATGCAGCTGACCAAAGCTGCCCCGGAGCCGGAAGTGCAGCCTGTGGTGGAAGAGCCTGTAGTGGAGGCGGCTCAGCCTGCCCAGCCTGTCCAGCCCGAACCGGAACCTGTGCAGGCACCTGCAGCCCAGCCGGTGGAAGAGCCGGCGGCCGCCCAGGAACCTGCCCAGCCTGCCCGGGAGGAGGAAGAGGATCCCTTCCCTGTAGACTTCAAGCTGAACCTGGATGAACTGAAATTCGGCCGGAACTATACCGGACAGTAAAAGCAGAAAAAGCGGCTTACCAAAGCCGCTTTTTTCGCCGGAAGGAGACGCTGCTATGGAACGCCCCATCATCGCCCTGCTGTATGACTTTGACAAGACCCTCTGTACCCAGGATATGCAGAACTACGCCTTCATTCCCTCTCTGGGCATGGAGCCGGAGGAGTTCTGGCGTGAAGCCAATGGCTTCGGCCATCAGGAGCATATGGACGGTATCCTGGCGTATATGTATACCATGCTCCGCAAGAGCCGGGAGAAGGGCCAGGCCATCCGCCGGGAGGATCTGGTGGATATGGGCCGCTCCATCGAGCTGTTCCCCGGCGTGAAGGAGTGGTTCGGCCGCATCAATGCCTTCGGGCTGGAGCAGGGGGTGGAGATCGAGCACTATATCCTCTCCTCCGGCCTCCGGGAAATCATCGAAGGCTCCGGTATCAGCCACGAGTTCAAAAAGGTGTACGCCAGTGAATTTTATTACGATGCCTCCGGCCATCCGGTGTGGCCCAAGCTGGACGTGAACTTTACCGCCAAGACCCAGTTTGTCTACCGCATCAATAAGGGTGTGCTGGATGTGGCCAACGACCGGGACCTCAACGCCTCCATGCCCGACGACAGCAAGCGGGTACCTTTCACCAACATGATCTATGTGGGGGACGGTCTTTCCGACGTGCCCTGCATGAAGATGATGCGCTCCTACGGCGGCCAGGCCATCGCCGTCTACCAGCCGGAGAGCCGTACGGCGGTGGAGGAGCTGCTGTACCGGGGCCGGGTGGACTTCATCTTCCCTGCCGATTACCGGGAAGGCACAGCCCTGGATGTGACGGTGAAAAACATCATCCGCAAGATGGCGGTGACGGATCTGCTGACCCTGGAGCACAGCCGTCAGTGCCGCCAGATCGGTAAAGCGGACCTCCCCTACCAGGCCAGCCGCTTTGAGTGAGATAAAACACGGGTTCTTTCACCGGAAATATAGCGAACAAACAAGCCCTCTTCTGCGTTGTGCAGAAGAGGGCTTGTTCCTTTCCTTGCGGCTCCCCTGCATCTGCCAGAAAGACTGCGTGCAGGCCAATCTGCTTTGAAAGCGAATTTCCAAATGAAACATTTCGCTGAGACTATAGGGATCTATATGCCGGGCTTTGGATGCGTTGCTGCCATGCGAAAGCGCAATGGCTTGCCTGTGTGGATGTTCTGAGGACAGGTAAAACGTTTGCAGAACCCATTTGTTGCACTTTGTTTCCTTTTGGTGCGGCACCTATTGTTTTTCGTATACCTGCCAATAATCGAAAACGCAACGTATTGAAAAAATATTTTAATCGTAATGAAATGATTCGCAAGTAAATTTTGACACTTCAAACAAAAATATTTCATAATTTCGAAAAAAACTATTGACATTTATGGCGAGCATGAATAA
>CALWXA010000042.1 GCA_944385395.1 uncultured Oscillospiraceae bacterium
TCCTCGAAGATATCACGATTGATCAAAACAGTACCATCCATACGGTAAATGGCTCCGGCTGCACTGGCAAGTTCTAATATTTTTTTGTGTTGCAAACTATAGATGATTTCGGCATCTTTATATCGCAATATCGCAGGAACTGTCTGCGAATCCTTTTAGCACTCTCCCTTACATCGTTACGTTTTTTCAGGTCATAATATGCTCTTGTCTCTTCACTAATCATAATCTTAATTCCTTTCGGTTTTGGTTTTGTCATGACAAAAGCAGACCTAACAAAAAAGAGAACACCTCTTGAATATCATTCAAAAAGTGTTCTCTATACAGCAAGTACTGTATTGTGTTTTATCCTTCCAACAATTCATTCTGCATCACAATTCTTCAAAATTATATGAAAAATTGTTGTCAATTTGTTGTCAACTCGGATTTGAGATGCCGAAAACCCTTGATTTTACTGGATTTTTTAGTCCAGAGGCTTCATTGTCGGGAACAGAATCACGTCCCGGATCGAGTCGGTGCCGCAGAGCATCATGGCACACCGGTCGATACCGATGCCCAGACCGCCGGTAGGCGGCATACCATATTCCAGAGCCATGACGAAATCCTCGTCCATCATGTTGGCCTCTTCGTCGCCCTTGGCCCGGAGCTCCGCCTGCTTCTTGAACCGCTGATACTGGTCGATGGGATCGTTGAGCTCGGAGAAGGCGTTGCCCATCTCACTGCAGCAGATGAACAGCTCGAACCGCTCCGTCAGCCGGGGGTCCTGGGGGCTGCGCTTGGCCAGAGGAGACACATCCACCGGGTGCATGGTGATGAAGGTGGGCTGGATCATCTTCTCCTCCACCTTCTGATCGAAGCACTCGTACAGGGCATGGCCCCAGGTGGGCTCCACGCCTTCCATGTCTACACCGACCTTCTTGGCAGCCTCCACCGCCTGGGCGTCATCATCGATGGCCATAAAGTCCACACCCAGATGCTCCTTGACGGCCTCGGCCATGGTCATGCGCCGGAAGCCGGGGGCCAGGGAGATCTTGTGGCCCAGCCACTCCACCTCATAGGTGCCCAGGATGTCCTTGGCAGCACCGGAGAGCAGATCCTCAAAGAGATCCATCATGCCGTGGAAATCGGTGTAAGCCTGATACAGCTCCACCGTGGTGAACTCGGGATTGTGCTTGGTGTCCATACCCTCGTTGCGGAAGATGCGGCCCACCTCGTACACCCGCTCCAGACCGCCTACGATAAGCCGCTTCAGGTGCAGCTCCGTGGCGATACGCATATACATGTCGATGTCCAGGGCGTTGTGATGGGTGATGAAGGGCCGTGCAGCGGCGCCGCCGGCCAGGGTGGAGAGCACCGGCGTCTCCACTTCCATGAAGCCCCGTCCATCCAGGAAATTCCGCAGGTACCGGACAAAGCGGCTGCGGATCTCAAAATTGCGGCGGGAATCGGGGTTGACGATGAGGTCCACATACCGCTGGCGGTAGCGGATCTCCTTGTCGGTAAGGCCGTGGAACTTCTCCGGCAAAGGCCGCAGAGACTTGCTCAAAAGCTCCACCGTCCGGGCCCGGACGCTCATCTCGCCCCGCTGGGTCCGGAACACCTGGCCGTGAACGCCTACAATGTCGCCGATATCATACTTTTTGAACCGCTCATACTCCTCCGGATCCATTTCGTCCTTCCGGGCGTAGAGCTGGATGGTGCCGCTCTTGTCCTGCAGGTCACAGAAGGAAACCTTTCCCATGCCCCGCTTGGACATCAGGCGGCCGGCAATGGTGATCTCCTGTCCTTCCAGGGCGTCAAAGTTCTCTTTGATCTCCCCGGCATGATGGGATACGTCAAAAACAGTAACCGCAAAGGGATCCATCCCTGCGCTCTGCAAAGCCTGCAGCTTATCCCTGCGGATCTGAAGGATCTCGCTGAGCTCCTGCTGCTGGTTGTTGGTATTCTGTACTGCCATCTTGCAGTCCCCTTTCTTGCTGTACACCAGCGGTTATCGCTGGATATTTTCCACCCGATAGCGGATGATGCCGCAGGGCGCCTCCACACTGACCTCGTCGCCCACCTTGGCGCCCATCAGGGCCTTGCCGAAGGGAGAATCCTCGGACACGGCACGGCTCATCACATCGGCCTCCTGAGAGCCTACGATGCGGTAGGGAGGCATCTGCACGCCCTTGTCCAGATTGGTCACCGTCACCATGCAGCCGATGGAGATCTTATCCGAATCCACTTCGTTTTCATCCACGATCACGGCGTGGAGCAGGATCTCCTCCAGCTCAGCGATGCGGGAATAGAGCTTGCCCTGTTCGTTCTTGGCCTCGTCATACTCGCTGTTTTCGCTCAAATCGCCAAAGCCCCGGGCCTCCTTGATCAGTTCTGCGATCTCGTCGGCACGGGTGGTCTTGCTGTAATCCAGTTCCTGCTTCAGCTCATCGTAGCGCTTTTGGCTCATCTTGAATTCTTTTGTCATACTGCTCCAATCCTTTCCATCTCCTTCCAAAGAAGGGGATGACGATACTGAATCTATAATATGTCACGTTGCATTATAGAGTTTTTCCTCTGCCCTGTCAAGCGCTGAATTGCAGGGTTTTTACTCGAATTTCCTCCACTTTCAGTTTCCCGGCCCAGAGAAAGGCAGCGAGCAGCTGTTCATCGGCCTCCGGCTCTTCGGGGTACTCCAGCTCCAGTTTCTGCCGCTGCCGGCAATCCCGCCCCAGATGCAGTGCCGGCACGCCGGGCAGGGCCGATGTCCCCAGACATACCTGCAGTGCGGGCGTCCCACCGCCGCCAGGCGCCAAACCGTACCGGCAGCGCAGCAGTTCCTCCAGCTCCTGCTGAAATGGCACTTCCAGCTCCAGATACCGTACCTGCCGGACCAGTATCTCCGCCGCCTGCCGCACCTGTGCTCCGGCGTCAGGACTGCGCAGCAGGGTCTGCCGACGCTGCAGCGGCAAACCCCATTCCCGCTGCACATAAGTAATCAGCTGCGGCAGAAGCAGCAGGCGCAGCGGCGCCGGATCCACCGCCCGCAGGCCCCAGGTGGCCATCAGATCCTCCGGCACCGGTCCCCGGACTGCCGCCTGCATCACACCGTATCGCCGCAGCTTTCCCAGCCACCGCCGCCACCGCCAGCGCTGCCACCGGGTCCGGGGCACGGGACCTTCCAGCTTTCGGAAAACCACGCCTGCCGTCTGACAGTCATATATCCGCAGCTTTTTCCCTTCATCGGCTACGATCCAGCCCAACATAACAAAAAGCACCCCCTGGCCATGGTATGGTCCAGGGGGCTTGGTTATGTGTGCTTACCAATAGGCAATGTAGCCCGGCAGATAGGGCAGCGGGTCGATCTTCTCGCCGTTGATCCGCACTTCGTAGTGGATGTGGGGGCCGGTGGAAATACCGGTGGAGCCGCACTCACCGATGACCTGTCCACGGGACACCGTCTGGCCCACGGAAACATAGTAATCGTTCATGTGGCCATACAGGGTAGCCACGCCGAAGTCGTGGGCGATGATGACACTGTATCCGTAACCACCGTTCCAGCCGGCCTGAATCACGGTACCGGACTGGGCGGCATATACGTCGGAGTAGTAAGGTGCACCGATATCCACACCTTCGTGATAGGTGCTGGCTCCGGCGGTGGGGGCATCACGCCAACCGAACTTGTCGGTGATATACCGGGCATTGGAGGGCCAGATCAGACCCTTCAGCACTTCCTGGGTGCTGGTGGCATCGATGTCACCGGTTCCGCCGTTCTGCGCATACCAATCCTTGAGCATCTGCTCGGTCTCTTTGAACAGCTTTTCTTCCTCAGCCTGCATAGCCTCCAGACCTTCCTGGGTGGACGCATACTCCGCCACCAGTTGGGCTGCGGCAGTGATCTGCTCTTCCAGTTCCTGCTGGGTGGCATCCAGGGTCTCCTTTTGCTTCACCAGCTCCTGACGGCTGGTATCCAGCTGCTCCCGGGTCTGGCGCAGATCGTCAATGATCCGCTGGCTGTAGTCCATGATCTCATTGATGAAATCGATCCGGCTGAGGAGATCAGCAAAGTCGGTGGCATTGAACAGCACCGACCAGTAGGACACGGTACCCCGCTCCTCCTCCTGGCGTACCTGCTGGCAGAACAGCTCATACTGCTCTGCCTCCTTCTGCTCGTACTCAGCGATGGAAGCCTCCGTGTTCTCGATCTGCTTCTGCACGGTATCGATCTCCTGCTGCAGCAGGATGTTCCGCTCATCCAGCAGGGCTTTGGCCTCCAGAGCCCGAGTCTTATCCGCCTCGACCTCCTTGATCTGCTCTGCCAGCTCTTCCTTTCTCTCGGCCGACTCCTGCAGCTGCTGCTCCAGTTCGTCACCCGTGTCGGCATACGCCGGTTCCAGCGGCTGCGCCACAGCCAGGGTCAGCAAGAGCGTCGCACAGATTCCAGCCCAGATTTTCTTCGCTTTCTTCATTGCCATGTTCTCCTTATACCCGCAGGAATTTCCGAATGGCAGTCAAGCTGCCGCCTACACCCACAAAAATACCTACTGCCAAAAATACAATCGCTACCGGGACCCAGATATCTCCGAAGGGTACCATCCGCAAAAGCTGCAGAGAGTCGGAGTTTTCCACACCTTGCACCAGGCCGGCATAAATCAGCCACTGGAGGAAAAATGCGATGACCGCACCGAAGATTCCCAACAGCAGGCCTTCATATACGAAGGGCCACTGGATGAATCCGTTGGTAGCACCCACCATTTTCATAATGGCGATTTCGTCCCGCCGTTCAAAGGTGGTCAGCTTGATGGTATTGGACATGATGAACACCGAGATGATCAGCAATACAGCGATGAGGGCCATGCTGATGATGCCGGCGATATTGCGCATGGTGATAAAGCCGTTGGAGATGGCCTCATCGGCCCGTACCTTGACGATGCCGTCCACCTGCTGCAGCTCGTCCTGCAGCTGATCCATCAGTGTCAGGTCTGTCAGCTGGATCACATAGCGGTGACGGAAGATCTCGGCATCCAGATCGGAATAGAGGTCATCCTCGTCATATTCCTCCACATAATCGTCCCGGGCCTCTTCCCTGCTGACAAAGGTGCAGGTAGCCACGCCGTCCAGCGCTTCCAGAGTAGGCTGCAGCGCCTTGGCCTCGGTATCGGACAGATTTTCATCCACGAAGGCCAGTATGGCGTTTTCCCGCTGCAGGTCCTTCAGGTTTTCGTTGAGATCATAAGCGATGAGAGCAAAAGTACCCATGATCAAAAGGCAGGCCACGGTAACACCGATGGCGGCAAAGGACATAAATCCGTGGGAAAACATGTTCCCGGCGCCTTCCTTGAAGAAATACGTAAACCGGTGCTTCATGCCTTCACCTCCCCGGACAGCTCGTATCGGCCCACACCGTCGGCAGCCACCAGGCCTTCATCGATCATGATGACCCGTCTGTCGAACTTGTTCACCAGGGACTTCTCGTGGGTCACCACTACCATGGTGGTTCCCAGGGCATTGATCCGCTGCAGCAGCGTCATGATCTCCAGAGAGCGTCCGGGGTCCAGGTTTCCGGTGGGCTCATCGGCCACAATGGTGCTGGGATTGTTCACCAGCGCCCGGGCGATGGCCACACGCTGCTGCTCACCGCCGGAGAGCTCGTCAGGGTAGCGCTTCTCCTTCCCTGCCAGGCCCACCAGATCCAGCACGTAGGGAATACGGCTGCGGATCTCCCGGGGCGACGCTCCCACGGCGCACATGGCCAGGCTGAGATTATCGAATACTGTTTTCTTCTGAATCAGACGGAAATCCTGGAAAATAACACCCACCGTCCGGCGCATGTAGGGGATCTGATGGTCGGATATCTTGCTCATGGAAAAGCCGTTGATCATGATCCGCCCGGCACTGGGCAGAATTTCTCCGGTGAGAAGCTTAATGATGGTGGACTTTCCGCTGCCGGAAGGGCCCACCAGAAAAACAAACTCCCCATCTGCGATCTCAAAGGACACGCCTTTGAGGGCATGGGTACCGTTGTCATATGTCTTTTCAACATTGGTCATTCGAATCATGTGCTACCTCGGTTCCTATGTAAAAGCTACATCTTATGACAGATGTCTGCGTATCTTCCTACCGTTCTACATTATATACAAAAGGTTACAAAATGGCAACAGGCAAAAAATGAAATAATTGTGAACAACGCAAAACAGCCGGAAGCACAAGGCTTCCGGCTGTTGACAGTTGAAAAATTACGCATCGATTCCCCGGCTGGTGAGGTAGCGTTTGACCATGAGGGCCACTTTGAAGGTAATGGCGTCGTCGAATTCCCGAAGGTCCAGGCCTGTGAGCTTTTTGATCTTCTCCAGGCGATAGACCAGGGTATTGCGGTGGACAAACAGCTTCCGGGCAGTCTCGGAAACGTTGAGGCTGTTCTCAAAGAACTTGTAGATGGTGAAGAGCGTCTCGTGATCCAGCGCATCGATGGGGGTCTTTTTGAACACTTCCTGCAGGAACATCTCGCACAGGGTGGTGGGCAGCTGATAGATCAGACGGCCGATACCCAGGTTCTCATAGTTGATGATGTAGCGCTCGGTGTCAAAGACCTTGCCCACCTCAATGGCGATCTGGGCCTCCTTGTAGGATTTGGCCAGATCCCGCAGATGCAAGGCCAGGGTACCGATACCCACAAACACCCGGCTCTCGCCGTCCTGACGCAGAGCTTCCTCAATGCGGGCAGCCACCTTTTCCAGAACCTTGCCGGTGGAAGCCTCGGGCATCTGATGGATCAGCGCCACATCGTTCTCGCCTACGCTGAGAACGAAATCGTTCTGTCTGTCAGGGAACAGATTCTGAATCACGTCCAGGGGCACCGACTCGGCATGTTCGTCCACCGGACGGATGACAAATACGCCCCGAGGCACCTCAGCGGCCACATGGAGCTCTTTGGCCCGCATGTAGATGTCGCTGATGAGGATGTTATCGGAGATGATGTTCTTGATGAAGGAACCCTTGTCGTGCTTCTCCTCATAGTAAGCCTTGGCGGAATGGAGCGCTACTGCCGCCATGGAGCAGACGGTGCGTCCAATGCTGTCGTCGCCGCTGGCAAAAACAGCATAGTCAAACTGGCCGCCCCAGCCGGGCATGGCCTTGAACGTCTTGCCCTCCAGGCAGATACAATTGCCCTCAGCGGCATTGATGGCCTCTACATACTTGGCCCACTTTTTACCGATACCGGTCAGCTCACTGCAGGCGATGACCGTGCCCTCTGCGTCGATGACGCCAATGGTGCGGTCCGTGGTTTCCTTGAACTGCAGCACCACATTTTGAAAGATTCTTCCTGACATGTATGTCTCCTCCCGCCCATATACTGTGTGGGTATTTGTGCAATCTGTCTGATACTTTCCTACATTATATCGTCATAATCACGGTTTTGCAAGCCTAATTTTATCTTTTCCACAAATTAGTTCTGCAATTTTCGGTGTTCTCTTGTCAGATTGTTTTCTCCATGGCCCGCAGCTGCTGCCGCTCGCTGTCCGTAAGGCGTCGAAACGCTCCCGGCGGCAGGTCATCGTCCAGCCGCAGCGGTCCCATGGCCAATCGTTTCAGGTAGAGGACCGGCTTGCCCCGCTGGGCCAGCATCCGCTTGACCTGATGGAATTTCCCCTCCTGCACCGTTACCAGCGCTTCGCAGTCCGAAAGGATCTCCAGCCGGGCAGGCAGGCAGACAAGCCCGTCTGCCAGGGTAATCCCAGCGGCAAAGGCCCGGCAATCCTCCGCCTCCAGACGGCCATCCACCCGGGCGTAATATACCTTGTCCACATGGTGGCGGGGGCTCAGCAGCCGGTGCGCCAGATCGCCGTCATTGGTCAGCAGCAGCAGACCTTCCGTGTCCTTGTCCAACCGGCCTACGGGAAAAAGGCCCCGGCGCTGCAGCTCCCGGGGCAGCAGGTCCAGAACGGTTTTCTGCTTTCGGTCCTCTACCGCTGAGAGCACTCCGGCAGGCTTGTGGAGCATTAAATAGGTGTAGGCTTCATAACCGGCAGATGCACCGTCCACCAGAATCTCACATTGTTCCGGGTCTATTTTCATCTCCGGGCCTGTGGGACGGCTCCCGTCCACGGTGACACGGCCCTGCCGCAGCAGTTCCTTCACTTCCCGACGGGACCATTTTCCCGTGGCGCTGAGGATCTTATCCAGCCGTTCCATACAACCACCTCCATAGGGTTTATGGTAGCATAATCGGCGGCAAAAGGGAATATCCATCCAGTAAGGAGGGATGGAGCATGTTCATCATTCATTTCAAATTGCACAAGCGGGCCTTACTGGCAGCCGTCGCCATTCTGGTTCTGGCCCTGGCACTGATCTTTCTGGTAAACCGCTGCGGACAGGACCCGGCAGATCCTATTGAAGCCGGTACGCCGGAACTGCGGATCGCTTATCTGGAACAGCTGGGCTGGCAGGTAGATGTTTCCCCGGTGGAAACGCTGGATCTGCAGCTGCCCAAGCCCCTGAACGATGAGTGGCAGGCGTATGCCAAGCTGCAGTCCCAGCAGGGGCTGCCCTTTGACCAGTTTGCCGGGCAGCAGGTGAAACGCTATACCTACACGGTAAACAATTATCCGGGCATAGAAAAAGGCGTGCAGATCAATCTCTACGTCAGCGGCAGCCAGCTCATTGGCGGAGATGTGATCGTCCTGGGCAGCGACGGCTTCCAGGCCGGTCTTGCCTTCCCCAAGCAGTAAAGGTGGTTTCGGCTGTGCAGGCTGAGCTGTTTGTCCCCGGCGCCTGACGCTGTACGATATAAAAAAGAGGCAGGAGCCTGTAGCTCCTGCCTCTTTAGTTATGCTTTTTGCGATGGCAGATTAGCCGTTGATGGCGATAACAACGCCGGAACCAACGGTACGGCCGCCTTCACGGATAGCGAAACGCAGACCCTCTTCGATAGCGATGGGGGTGATCAGCTCCACGTTCATGTCGACGTTATCGCCGGGCATGCACATCTCAACGCCCTCGGGCAGGGTGATGATGCCGGTCACGTCGGTGGTACGGAAGTAGAACTGAGGACGATAGTTGTTGAAGAAGGGGGTGTGACGGCCGCCTTCATCCTTGCTCAGGACGTACACCTGACCCACGAACTTGGTGTGGGGGTGAATGGAACCGGGCTTAGCCAGAACCTGGCCGCGCTCGATCTCGGTCTTGGCAACGCCGCGCAGCAGGGCGCCGATGTTGTCGCCGGCCTCAGCGTAGTCCAGCAGCTTGTGGAACATCTCGATACCGGTAACCACGGTCTCGCGCTTCTCGTCCTGCAGGCCCACGATCTCGACCTTCTCGTTCAGCTTCAGCACGCCGCGCTCCACACGACCGGTAGCCACGGTGCCGCGGCCGGAGATGGTGAACACGTCTTCCACGGGCATCAGGAAGGGCTTGTCCTCCTGACGGGCGGGAGTGGGGATCCAGGTATCAACGGCATCCATCAGTTCCTTGATGCAGGCATACTCGGGAGCGTTGACGTCGGTGGACTCGCTGACCAGAGCGTTCAGAGCGGAACCCTTGATGATGGGGGTATCGTCGCCGGGGAACTCGTAGGTGTTCAGCAGCTCGCGGACTTCCATCTCCACCAGCTCCAGCAGCTCCTCGTCGTCGACCTGATCGCACTTGTTCAGGAAGACCAGCACGGAGGGCACGTTCACCTGACGGGCCAGCAGCAGGTGCTCACGAGTCTGAGCCATGGGGCCGTCGGTAGCGGCGATGACCAGGATAGCGCCGTCCATCTGGGCAGCACCGGTGATCATGTTCTTGATATAGTCGGCGTGGCCGGGGCAGTCAACGTGGGCATAGTGACGAGCCTCGGTCTCATACTCCACGTGAGCGGTGTTGATGGTGATACCACGCTCGCGCTCTTCGGGAGCCTTATCGATGGAAGCGTAATCGGTGTAGTTGGCCTTGCCCTGCAGTGCCAGATACTTGGTGATGGCAGCGGTCAGAGTGGTCTTACCATGGTCGACGTGGCCGATGGTACCGATGTTAACATGGGGCTTAGTTCTCTCAAATTTCTGCTTAGCCATTTGAAAAAATCCTCCTTAATGTTTTACATTGAGCATCTTGTTGCAATGTTACATTCTAACATTGCTATTCTACAGTATTTATAGGGGAAAAGCAATGGTAATTTCGTGCTTTACGCATTTTCGCGGCCGGCACGTTTGGCCACCAGCTTTTCCTGCAGGCTCTTGGGCAGCTCGATATAGTGGCTGGGCTCCATGGTGTACTGGCCACGGCCCTGGGTACGGGACCGCAGGTCGGTGGCGTAACCGAACATCTCAGCCAGAGGCACGAAGGCATCGATCTGCTGTGCGCCGGAGCGCATCTCATAACCCTGGATCTGGCCACGGCGGCTGTTGAGGTCACCGATGACATCGCCCATATACTCATCGGGTACGATGACGCACACCTTCATAATGGGCTCCAGCAGGGTGGGGCTGGCCTTGCGCATAGCCTCCTTGAACGCCATGGAACCGGCGATCTTAAAGGCCATTTCGGAGGAGTCCACCTCGTGGTAAGAACCGTCGTACAGGGTGACCTTGACGTCCACAACGGGATAGCCGGCCACAACACCGGAGAGCATAGCGCCCTGGATACCGGCATCGATGGCGGGGATATACTCCTTGGGCACGGCACCGCCGACGATCTTGCTGACGAACTCATAGCCCTTACCGGACTCATTGGGCTCCACATGGATCTTGACGTGACCGTACTGACCCTTACCACCGCTCTGGCGGGCATACTTGGTATCCTGATCCACAGCCTTGCGGATGGTCTCCTTGTAAGCCACCTGGGGAGCGCCCACGTTGGCTTCCACCTTGAACTCGCGCAGCAGGCGGTCCACGATGATCTCCAGGTGCAGCTCGCCCATACCGGCGATGATGGTCTGACCGGTTTCCTCATCGGTGTAGGTGCGGAAGGTGGGGTCTTCCTCAGCCAGCTTGGCCAGGGCGATGCCCATCTTCTCCTCACCGGCCTTGGTCTTGGGCTCGATGGCCACACGGATCACAGGCTCGGGGAACTCCATGGACTCCAGGATGATGGGGTTCTTCTCGTCGCACAGGGTATCGCCGGTGGTGGTGTTCTTCAGACCCACCACAGCAGCGATATCGCCGGCGTAAACGGTCTCGATATCCTCCCGGTGGTTGGCGTGCATCTGCAGCAGACGGCCGATACGCTCCCGCTTATTCTTGGTAGCGTTGAGCACGGCGCTGCCGGTATTGATGGTACCGGAATACACCCGGAAGAAGCTCAGACGGCCCACATAGGGGTCGGTCATGATCTTGAAAGCCAGTGCGGCGAAGGGAGCGTCATCGCTGGAGGGCCGCTCCTCTTCCTCATCGGTCTTGGGGTTGACGCCCTTGATGGCGGCAATATCGGTGGGGGCGGGCATATAATCCACCACGGCATCCAGCAGCTTCTGAACGCCCTTGTTGCGGTAAGAGGAACCGCAGACCACGGGGATCATTTCCACGGCGATGGTCGCCTTGCGGATAGCCTTGCGGATCTTGTCGGTGGGGATCTCCTCACCTTCCAGATACATCATCATGATCTCGTCGTCGAACATGCTGACGGCGTCGAGCATCTTTTCCCGATACTCTTCGGCCAGATCCTTCATATCCTCGGGGATCTCCTCCACCCGGACATCCTTGCCCAGCTGATCGTAGTAGATATCGGCCTTCATCTCCACCAGGTCGATGATACCCTTGAAGGTATCCTCCTTACCGATGGGCAGCTGAATCGGCACAGCATTGCACTTAAGACGTTCGGCAATCATGTCCAGCACGTGATAGAAATCGGCGCCGGTGATGTCCATCTTATTGACGTAGATCATCCGGGGGACATGATAGTGATCGGCCTGGCGCCACACGGTCTCAGACTGAGGCTCCACGCCGCCCTTGGCACACATCACGGTGACGGAACCGTCCAGCACGCGCAGAGAACGCTCCACTTCCACAGTAAAGTCCACGTGGCCGGGGGTGTCAATGATGTTGATGCGCGTCTGGGGGAACTGCTTTTCCGAACCAGTCCAGTAGCAGGTGGTAGCGGCGGAAGTGATGGTAATGCCACGTTCCTGCTCCTGCTCCATCCAGTCCATGGTGGCAGTGCCCTCGTGCGTCTCACCGATTTTATAGTTGACGCCCGTGTAGTACAGAATACGTTCTGTGGTCGTGGTCTTGCCTGCATCGATGTGGGCCATGATGCCGATATTTCTTGTGTTTTCCAGACTGACTTTTCTCGGCATAACGTTCTCCTTTTCTCTATGCTCTCATTACCAGCGGAAGTGTGCGAATGCCTTGTTGGCCTCGGCCATCTTGTGGACATCCTCACGCTTCTTGACGGATGCGCCGGTGTTGTTGGCGGCATCCATGATCTCGCCGGCCAGGCGCTCAGCCATAGTGCGCTCGCTGCGGGCGCGGGAATAGGCGGTGAGCCAGCGCAGACCCAGGGTCTGACGACGGGCGGGCCGGACTTCCATAGGCACCTGATAGGTGGCGCCGCCGACACGGCGGGACTTGACTTCCAGGCTGGGCATGATATTCTCCATAGCCTGGGAGAACACTTCCAGAGGATCCTTTTCGGTCTTCTCCTTGATGAGATCGAAAGCGCCGTAAACGACCTTCTGGGCTACGCCCTTCTTACCATCCAGCATGATGCTGTTGACCAGCTTGGTCACCAGGATGCTGTTGTACATGGGATCGGGCAAAATTTCTCTTTTGGGAACATTACCTCTTCTGGGCACTTTGCTTCCCTCCTTCATAAGAATATGATTTCATCGGTACTCAACGGTTTTGCACCGTTGTACGGCCTGCCAAAGAGGTAGTTATATCAACCTTTTCGGCAAAGCTCATTTCATGCGGGGCTTACTTGCTCTTGGGACGCTTGGCACCGTACTTGGAACGGCCCTGCATACGGCCCTGAACACCCTGGGCATCCAGCGTACCACGGATGATGTGGTAACGAACACCGGGCAGGTCCTTTACACGGCCGCCGCGGATCATCACTACAGAGTGCTCCTGCAGGGAATGGCCCACGCCGGGAATGTAAGCGGTGACCTCGTAGCCATTGGTCAGACGCACACGGGCGATCTTACGCAGAGCGGAGTTAGGCTTCTTGGGGGTAGCCGTTCTCACGGCGGTGCAGACGCCGCGCTTCTGAGGAGAAGACAGATTGGTCTCCTTATTCTTCAGCGTGTTCAGTCCCTTCTGCATTGCAGGAGAATTGGACTTGTAGGTGGTCTGCTTTCTGCCCTGCTTGACCAGCTGATTAAAAGTAGGCATGCAATGAACTCCTTTCTATAGAATGTTTTGGGAGATTCTCCCTATATTTTTCACAGAATACCGCAATGGCATTCCGGGAAAAACCTTATGTTTCTGCCAACAGCGCCGCAGCGGCGGTGCCCACCCGGATCCCGCAGGCTTTTCCCAGCTGACGCATGGTCCAGCCGGTGTCCACGCAGATTCCCTGCTGCTCACAGCATTCCAGCAGCGGCTGTGTAAGCTGCGGATCGGCGTCACAGGCCAGGAACACTTTCCGGGCCAGCCCCTGGGAAATGGCACGCTGGGTCTGCTTGAGCCCCACGGTCTTGTCCTTACCGGCCAGCGCATCCGTCACGGCGTATTCCCTCCTGTTGAGGTGATCTCATTGGCATGGCAAAATACACGAAAAAACTTCTCGCGCAATTTGAAATTATAGCATACGCAATCCATAGCGTCAAGTACAACTCCTGCAAAATTTTCCGTGTTTCTCTGCACTTTTTCGCCAAAATATCCGGGAAGAACAGGGGCTTTTCTGTGATATCATGCCACAATGCCCTCCCCCGCCGGTGTAAGAGCAGAAGGATGCCCGGCTCCTGCCGGGAGCCGGGCATCCGATGATCTGATTCTGCTTGGATGCAGCCTTCGGTGCATCCTGGGCACGCGTTCTTTTTACTCTACCGGCACAGGGATCTCTGCCGGCATCTCCTCGGCGATCTCAGGGGTCTCCTCCTCAGCCTCCGGCACCAGTTCTTCGGCGAACTTGCGGTAGGCGTTGAGGCCTGCGCCGGCGGGGATGAGCTTACCGATGATGACGTTCTCCTTCAGACCCGTCAGGTGGTCTACCTTACCCTTGATGGCCGCCTCGGTAAGAACCTTGGTGGTCTCCTGGAAGGATGCGGCAGACAGGAAGGAGTCGGTGGCCAGAGAGGCCTTGGTGATACCCATCAGCAGCTGGGTGTAGGTGGCCTCCTGCAGAGGCTCACCGTCGGCATTGGTCTCGCCGTTGGCGATCCGGGCACGGATCTTGGCGTTTTCGTCCTCCACCTCCAGGATGTCGGCCATGGAGCCGGAAAGCAGGTTGGTGTCCCCGGCTTCCTCCACACGGACCTTGCGCATCATCTGGCGGACGATGACTTCAATGTGCTTGTCGTTGATGTCCACGCCCTGCTGACGGTACACTTTCAGGACTTCCTGAATGAGGTAGTTGTGCACGGCGCTGGCGCCGCGGATCCGCAGAACATCGTGGGGGTTCAGAGCGCCGTCCTGGAGCTGGGTACCCTTTTCGATGACCTGGCCGTCCCGTACCTGCAGGCCGGTGTGGGGCACGGAGTAGGTGCGGGTGTCGCCGTCCTCGGCGGTGACGATGATGTTCAGCAGGCTGCCCTTGGCGGCCTCCTCGAACCGGACGGTACCGCCGATCTCGGACAGGGTGGCCATCTTCTTGGGCTTGCGGGCCTCGAACAGTTCTTCCACTCGGGGAAGACCCTGGGTGATGTCGCCGCCGGCCACGCCGCCGGTGTGGAAGGTACGCATGGTCAGCTGGGTACCGGGCTCACCGATGGACTGGGCAGCGATGATACCCACCGCTTCGCCGGGTCCCACGGGCTTGGAAGTAGCCAGGTTCATACCATAGCACTTGGCGCAGATACCGCTGTGTGCCTTACAGGTCAGCACGGTGCGGATCTCCACGGAATGGATGTCGAACTTCTCCAGCAGGGCTGCGTCGTTGTCGTCCATCATGTGGTCCTTGCTGATGAGCACCTCGTCGGTGCCGGGCTTGCAGATATCCCGGACCGGGAACCGGCCCCGGATACGCTCGGAGAACTTCTCGATGACCTGTCCGCCCTCGCTGATCTCGCTGACCACGATGCCCTTGTCCACGCCGCAGTCATCCTCACGGATGATGACCTCCTGGCACACATCCACCATGCGGCGGGTGAGGTAACCGGAGTCGGCGGTACGCAGAGCGGTATCGGCCAGACCCTTACGGGCACCACGGGAAGAGGTGAAGTATTCCAGCACGCTCAGACCTTCCCGGAAGTTGGCCTTGATGGGGATCTCGATGGTCTTACCGGCGGTGTTGGCCATCAGGCCGCGCATACCGGTAAGCTGACGGATCTGCTTCATGGAGCCACGGGCGCCGGAGTCGGCCATCATGAAGATGGGGTTGTACTGGTCCATATTCTCGGTGAGGGCGTCGGTGACGTCGGCAGTGGTCTTTTCCCACTCACGCACCACCAGCTTGTAGCGCTCCTCATCGGTGATGAAGCCCATGTTGTACTGCTCTTCGATGTCCACCACCCGCTCTTCGGTCTCGGCGATGAGCTGATACTTCTTCTCCGGCACCGTCATGTCGGCGATGGAGATGGTGATGGAGCCCCGGGTGGAGTAACGGTAACCGGTAGCCTTGATGTTGTCCAGCACCTCGGCGGCCACGGTAAAGCTGTACTGCTTGATGGTGCGGTCCACGATCCGGCCCAGCTGCTTCTTGCCGCAGGTCTCGGTGATCTCGTAATCGAAGAACTTGTCGGAGGGAGTCCCGTCCTCGTTGAAACGCTTGACGAAGCCCAGCTCCTGGGGGATGTTGCGGTTGAAGAGGATCCGGCCGGGAGTAGCCCGCACCATTCCGGTGAGCTTCTGGCCGTTCCACTCCTTGGTGACCCGGAGCATCACCGGCTGATGGATGCCGATGAAGTGCTCGTGATAGGCCATCATCACTTCCTCCTCGTCCCGGTAGACGTGGAGGTGTACCTGTGCCTTCTCCTCATCGGTGAGGGAGTCATAGCTCTTGCCGGCCAGGGCGAAGGGCACATCCTCAGGCCAGGTCTCATCGTTGGTCAGCTGGCTCATGCCGTTTTCAAACCGCTCGATGGTCAGGTAGTAGGAGCCCAGCACCATATCCTGGGTAGGCACCGTCACCGGGCCGCCGTCCTGAGGACGCAGCAGATTGTTGGCAGAGAGCATCAGCAGCCGTGCCTCAGCCTGGGCCTCGGCGGACAGGGGCACGTGAATGGCCATCTGGTCGCCGTCGAAGTCGGCGTTGAAGGCGGTACAGGTCAGAGGATGGAGCTTCAGGGCCCGGCCTTCCACCAGCACCGGCTCAAAGGCCTGGATACCCAGACGGTGCAGGGTAGGTGCACGGTTGAGCATCACGGGATGATCCTTGATGATCTCGTCCAGGGCATCCCACACCTCGGTGCGGCCCTTATCCACCATCTTCTTGGCGGACTTGATGTTGTTGGCGCTGCCGTCCTCCACCAGTTTCTTCATGATGAAGGGCCGGAACAGTTCCACGGCCATCTCCTTGGGCACACCGCACTGATAGACCTTCAGTTCGGGACCGACCACGATAACGCTTCGGCCGGAGTAGTCCACGCGCTTGCCCAGCAGGTTCTGACGGAACCGGCCCTGCTTGCCCTTGAGCATATCGGACAGGGACTTGAGAGCCCGGTTGTTGGCACCGGTGACGGGACGACCACGGCGGCCGTTGTCGATGAGGGCGTCCACAGCCTCCTGGAGCATCCGCTTTTCGTTGCGGACGATGATGTCCGGAGCGTTGAGCTCCATCAGGCGCTTAAGACGGTTGTTGCGGTTGATGACCCGGCGATAGAGGTCGTTGAGGTCGGAGGTGGCGAAACGGCCGCCGTCCAGCTGCACCATGGGCCGCAGCTCCGGGGGGATCACCGGCAGCACGTCGATGATCATCCACTCCGGCTTATTGCCGCTGAGGCGGAAGGCATCCACCACTTCCAGGCGCTTGACGATCCGGGCCTTCTTCTGGCCGGATACGCTCTTGAGCTCGGCATGGAGCTCCTCGCTGAGCCGCTCCAGACCGCAGAAGCTGTTCATCTCCTGCTCCATGGCCTCCAGCTCGGCGGCGTCGGCATCGGTGAGCTCCAGGCCCCGCTCCTTCAGAGCGGACTTCTTGGCCTTCAGGGCATCGCTGCGCTCCATGAGCTCCAGCTTCCGGGCGCTCTCCTCGCTGTTCAGGCCCACGGTGGCCAGCAGCTTCTTCACTGCCTCGGCGCCCATGCCGGCGGAGAAATCGTTCTCATACTTTTCCCGCATATCCCGGTACTCTTTTTCCGACAGGATCTGGTTTTTCACCAGAGGCGTCTCACCGGGATCGGTGACAATATAGGCGGCGAAATACAGCACCTTTTCCAGGATCCGGGGAGAGATATCCAGCAGCAGGCCCATCCGGGAGGGGATGCCCTTGAAATACCAGATATGGCTCACCGGGGTAGCCAGCTCGATGTGGCCCATCCGCTCCCGGCGCACCTTGGCCCGGGTGACCTCCACGCCGCAGCGGTCGCAGATCTTGCCCTTGTAGCGGATCTTCTTATACTTACCGCAATGGCACTCCCAGTCCTTGGTGGGCCCGAAGATCTTCTCGCAGAACAGGCCGTCCCGTTCCGGCTTGAGGGTGCGGTAGTTGATGGTCTCCGGCTTTTTCACTTCGCCGTAGGACCAGTCACGGATCATCTCCGGAGAAGCGATGCCGATCTTAATGGCGTCAAACGTTGCGTAACTCATTGTATATGCTCCTCCTGTTCCTTAAAATTCCTCTTCGTCGCCGTCGAAGGAAGCATCCACTTCCTCTTCGGCCACGTATTCATACCCGGCGTCAGCCAGCTCGGTCTCGTCGGCATAGCGGTTCTGCCGCTCGTTGTCGGCATCCATCCGGGCCAGGTTGAAGGTATCCATGGCGTCCTCGTCTTCCTTCAGCTCGATCTGGTTGCCGTCGGCATCCAGCACCTGGATGTCCAGGCACAGGGACTGCAGCTCCTTGACCAGCACCTTGAAGGACTCGGGCACACCGGGGGTAGGCACGTTGTGTCCCTTGACGATGGCCTCGTAGGTCCGGACACGTCCGGTGACGTCGTCGGACTTCACCGTCAGGATCTCCTGCAGGGTGTAGGAAGCACCGTAAGCCTCCAGGGCCCACACTTCCATTTCGCCGAAGCGCTGACCGCCGAACTGGGCCTTGCCGCCCAGAGGCTGCTGGGTCACCAGGGAGTAGGGGCCGGTGGAACGGGCGTGGATCTTATCATCCACCAGATGGTGCAGCTTCAGGAAGTACACATAGCCCACGGTGACCTTGTTGTCGAACCGCTCGCCGGTACGTCCGTCGTACAGCCAGCTCTTGCCCTGGGGATCCAGACCCGCCAGCTCCAGAGCCTCGGTGATGTCCTTGTCGGTGGCGCCGTCGAAGATGGGGGTAGCCACCTTCCAGCCCAGGGTCTTGGCGGCATAGCCCAGATGGACCTCCAGCACCTGACCGATGTTCATACGGGAAGGCACGCCCAGGGGGTTCAGCACGATATCCAGCGGCGTACCGTCGGGCAGGAAAGGCATATCCTCCTGGGGCAGCACACGGGAGACAACGCCCTTGTTGCCGTGACGGCCGGCCATCTTGTCGCCCACCTGGATCTTCCGGCGCTGGGCGATGTAGATGCGCACCACCTGATTGACGCCGGGCCCAAGCTCGTCGCCGTTTTCACGGGTAAAGACCTTGGCGTCCACGATGATGCCGCTTTCGCCGTGAGGCACCTTCAAAGAGGTATCCCGGACTTCCCGGGCCTTCTCACCGAAGATGGCCCGCAGCAGCCGCTCCTCGGCGGTGAGGTCGGTCTCGCCCTTGGGGGTGACCTTACCCACCAGGATGTCGCCTGCGTGGACCTCGGCGCCCACACGGATGATGCCCCGCTCATCCAGATCCTTCAGGGCGTCCTCGCCCACGTTGGGGATGTCACGGGTGATCTCCTCGGGCCCCAGCTTGGTATCCCGGGCGTCGATCTCGTATTCTTCAATATGGATGGAGGTGTAAACGTCCTCCTTCACCCGCCGCTCGTTGGGCAGCACGGCGTCCTCGTAGTTGTAACCTTCCCAGGTCATGAAGCCCACCAGGATGTTCCGGCCCAGAGCGATCTCACCCTGCTCGGTGGCGGGACCGTCGGCCAGCACCGTGGGATCGTCGCCGCCGTGTACCCGCTCGCCCACAGATACGATGGGCTTCTGGTTGATGCAGGTACCGTGGTTGGACCGCAGGAACTTGATGAGCTTGTAGTCCTTGGTCTCGCCGCTGTCATACTTGACGGAGACGTTGGTGGCGTCCACCTTGGTGACCACACCGTCGCCCTCGGCCAGCACGGCAACTTCGGAGTCCAGGCAGATCTTGTGCTCCATACCGGTGCCCACGATGGGAGCCTCGGGCTTGAGCAGGGGCACTGCCTGACGCTGCATGTTGGCGCCCATCAGGGCACGGTTTGCGTCGTCGTTGGGCAGGAAGGGGATCATAGCGGTAGCGATGGACACCATCATCCGGGGAGAGACGTCCACATAGTCCACATTGCTGCGGTCCACTTCCACGATTTCGTCCCGGTGACGGCAGATGATACGCTTGCCGGTGAGGCAGCCGTTTTCATCCACAGGCTCAGCAGCCTGGGCCACCACGAACTGATCTTCCACGTCGGCAGTCATATAGGTGATCTCGTCGGACACCTTGTGGGTCTCGTGATCCACGGCCCGGAAGGGTGCTTCGATGAAGCCGTACTCATTGATCCGGGCATAGGTGGCCAGATAGGAGATCAGACCGATGTTGGGACCTTCGGGGGTCTCAATGGGGCACATACGGCCGTAGTGGCTGTAGTGCACGTCACGGACTTCCATGTTGGCACGCTCACGGCTGAGGCCGCCGGGGCCCAGAGCGGACAGACGCCGCTTGTGGGTCAGCTCTGCCAGGGGGTTGGTCTGATCCATGAACTGGCTCAGGGGGGAGGAGCCGAAGAACTCCTTGATGGCGGCGGTGACGGGCCGGATGTTGATGAGGCTCTGGGGGGTGACGATGTCCAGATCCTGAATGGTCATCCGCTCCCGGATCACCCGCTCCATACGGGAAAAGCCGATACGGAACTGGTTCTGCAGCAGCTCGCCCACGCAGCGCAGGCGGCGGTTGCCCAGATGGTCGATGTCGTCCTTGGTCACCAGGGAACGGGCCAGGGCGGTCATATAGTTGATGGAGGCGAAGATATCGTCGATGATGATGTGCTTGGGCACCAGCTCATCGGCGTGGAGACGGCACTGCTCCACCAGCTCTTCGCCCTGATACTGGCTCAAAAGTTCCTGCAGCACGTCGAAGCGCACCCGCTCCTTGATGCCGCACTCCTTCAGGGGATCGAAGTCCACATAACGGCTCATGTCGCACATGTGGTTGGAGAAGATCTTCATGGTCTCGCCGCTGTCCAGCACGATGGTGACCTCGTTGACGCCGATGGCGTCCAGCTCACGGCACTCCTGAGCGGTGAGCACATGGCCTTCCTCAAAGAGGATCTCACCGGTGACGGGATCGGCCACCGGCATGGCCAACTTCTGGTTCCGTGCCCGGACCCACAGCAGCAGTTTCTTGTTGAACTTGTAGCGGCCCACGATGCTCAGATCATAGCGGTGGGGATCGAAGAACAGGTTCTGCAGCAGGGTCTCGGCGCTGTCCACCGTGGGGGGCTCACCGGGCCGCAGCTTGCGGTAGATCTCCAGCAAGGCCTCTTCGTAGGTCTTGCAGGAGTCCTTCTCCAGGGTAGCCACGATGCGGCTGTCGTCGCCGAAGCGCTCCAGGATCTCCGCATCGCTGCGCAGGCCCAGAGCCCGGATCAGGCAGGTGACGGGCAGCTTGCGGTTTTTGTCGATACGGACCCAGAACACCTCGGAGGTGTCGGTCTCATATTCCAGCCAGGCGCCCCGGTAGGGGATGACGGTGCTGGTCATCAGGGGCAGGTCGGTCTTCAGATCGATCTCCTTGCCGTAGTAGATGCCGGGGGAACGGACGATCTGGCTGACCACCACTCGCTCGGCGCCGTTGATGACGAAGGTGCCGGAATGGGTCATCAGGGGGAAATCGCCCATGAAGATCTCCTGCTCCTTGATCTCACCGGTCTCCTTGTTGTGCAGCCGGACGCTGACCTTCATCGGTGCGGCATACGTGGCGTCCCGTGCCTTGCACTCCTCCACATCATATTTGGGCTCTTCGTCCATGCTGTAATCCAGGAAGCTCAGCTCCAGGTTGCCGGCATAGTCCGTAATGGCAGCCACATCGGCAAATACCTCCCGCAGACCGGTATCCAGAAACCACTGATAGGATTTCTTCTGGATCTCCAGCAGGTTGGGCATTGCCATGACCTCTTCGTGCCGGGCAAAGTTCTTGCGCAGCGTCTTGCCGTAGTACTTGTCCTTGGCCATCTTCAATCCTCACGCCTTTCTTCTTGGTGATGGTGTACCTGATTCTCTTCCGCCGTCCTGTTTGACACGCCCGGGTTTGTTGCGTGTTTTTCTGCAGGACCCACTTGTAATTTGGGGTAAAAGCTGGTATAGTAACCATACGGTTAAATGGGCGGTTAGGCCCACTCTCCGAATATAAGCGCTTAATTTTACCAAATTCAGCGCAGCGTGTCAAGGGTTTTCTTGTCTGATCCGAAGTTTTTTTCGGGTCTTTTTTTGTGGCCGGGTTTTTCCCGTCCCCGCATTCCGCTTCCGGGCGCTGTTCCGGCTGTCAGAAAGGATCCTGTGTCATGAAACAATCCCGCTTTTCTCTGGATATCAGCTCCGCCGGTCTCCATATCCTGGGCATGGTGCTGATGTTTCTGGATCACACCTATGCCACCATTGCCCCGGACTGGGCATGGCTGAACTGGGCAGGCCGTCTGGCCTTCCCCATTTTTGCCTTCCTCACCGCCCAGGGCTATTTCCATACCAAGAACTTCAAAGGCTACCTGGGCCGGATGGTACTCTTCGCCCTGCTGGCAGAGCTGCCCTTCAACCTGATGTGCAGCGGCGGGGAAAGCGCCTTTTACCCCCAGCACCAGAACGTGCTGTTCACCCTGGCCCTGTCCCTGGTGCTGATGCGCTGCGCCGACCGGTTCCGGGAAAGCCGCCACGTGGGGCTTGCGGTGTTTGGTTCCGGCGTGGTGGTGCTGCTGGGCTCCCTGCTGGGCTCTGCCCTGATGCTGGATTATTACGGCATCGGTGTGGTGACGGTGCTGGTGTTCTACTTCTTCCGGGAGCGTACGGTGTGGAGCTTCCTGTTCCAGACGGTATGCCTGGGCTTCCTCAATATCTATATGATGGAAACCCCCGCCCTGCCGGGTCTGTCCTTCGCCCTGCCCATCCAGGCCCTGGCCCTGCTGGCCCTGATCCCCATCTGGCTGTACCGGGGCCGCCGGGGCAACAGCTCCGTGCTGTTCCGCTGGTTCTGCTACTTCTTTTATCCGGCCCATATCCTGGTGCTGGTGTCTCTGGCCCTGCTGGGCCTGCAGCTGTAAGCCAAAACCGGCCTCACATAATCTGTGTTCCCACCCTCCCGCTCTGCTTTTGGCAGAGCGGGATTTTTTCTCCCCTGTTTCTCAAAAAATTCTCAGACTTTTCTTCTCTTTTTCCCTTGACAAATCTCACCTGCTGCGCTATGATGCAGTCAGTTAGCTTAAGCTAACTTCTCTGTATTGAATCACGCCGTGTCCTTCTGCCCCACCGGCAAACGGAGATGTGCCACCCCGGTAAGTCCCGGGGACTCCGCAGGATACAGCGGTTGGATTCAGCGCTTCTTTCTTTAGCCCGGCGGTTGCATCGAGCCGCCGGGCACCTTCCTTTTGCTTTTGGATGCAGATATTTTTTCTTGACATTTTCAAAGCGGAAGTATATGTTTTGCTTAGATTTTACTCTGGAGGTGAACCTCTGATGCAGGAATATGATATCACCGGGATGAGCTGCGCCGCCTGCAGCGCCCGGGTGGAAAAGGCTGTGGCAGGCCTGGAAGGCGTGGAAGGGTGCAGTGTGAATCTGCTGACCAACTCCATGCGGGTAGAGGGCGATGTACCGGAAGAAACGGTGATCCGTGCAGTGGAGCAGGCAGGCTACGGCGCCGCCGTCAAGGGTGGTTCCGCTGCCAGCACCGCCGTCAAAACCGCCGCCCAGCCCGAGGAGGGCCATCCCCTGGCGGCCCAGGCCCGGCGTCTGGCAGCATCGGTGATCCTGCTGGCGGCTCTGATGTACGCCGCCATGGGCCACACCATGCTGAATCTGCCGCTGCCGGCCTTTTTTACCGGGAACCCTGTGGCCATCGGGCTTTTGCAGCTGCTGCTGGCCGCCGGCATCATGCTCATCAACAACCGCTTTTACGTCAGCGGCTTCCGGGCCCTGCTCCACGGCGGGCCCAATATGGATACTCTGGTAGCCCTTGGCTCCTGTGCCGCCTTTGCCTACAGCACGGTGGTACTCTTTGCCATGACAGGTGACTACGGATTCCATCTCCACGACCTCTATTTCGAGTCCGCCGCCATGGTGGTGACGCTGATCTCCGTAGGCAAGCTGCTGGAAGCCCGGGCCAAGGGCAAGACCACCAGCGCCCTCCGGGGGCTGATGGAGCTGGCACCTCAGACGGCCATTGTGGTACGGGGCGGTGCGGAGCAAACCGTTCCGGCGGACACCGTCCGGGTGGACGACATCTTCGTGGTGTATCCCGGACAGCGGATCCCGGTGGACGGCACCGTCACCCAGGGACAGAGCTCCGTGGATGAATCCATGCTTACCGGTGAGAGCATGCCGGTGGACAAGGAGGCCGGCGACACCGTGGCCGCCGGAACCATGAATCTCCGGGGCACCATGCGCTGCCGGGCCACCGGTGTGGGACAGGATACGGCCCTGGCCCGGATCATCCAGGCCGTCAACGACGCTTCCGCCACCAAGGCCCCCATCGCCAAGATGGCCGACCGGGTCTCCGGTATCTTCGTGCCGGTGGTGATGGTCATTGCCCTCATCACCCTGGCGGTGTGGCTGCTGGCGGGTGAAAGCTTCGGCTTTGCCCTGGCCCGGGCAGTGGCGGTGCTGGTGATCAGCTGTCCCTGCGCCCTGGGTCTGGCCACTCCGGTGGCCATCATGGTGGGCAGCGGCGTAGCTGCCCGGAAAGGTCTTTTGTTCAAGACCGCCACCGCACTGGAAGTCACCGGCAAGGCCAAGATCATCGCTCTGGACAAGACCGGTACCATCACCCACGGTCAGCCGGTGCTGACGGATGTGGTACCCGCCCCGGGCACTGCCCGGGAGGAACTGCTGGAAACCGCTGCCGCACTGGAAAGCGGCAGTGAACATCCTCTGGCCCGGGCCATTATGGACTATGTCCAGGCCAACCATCTGACCCCCCGGCAGCCGGAGGACTTTGAGGCCCTGCCGGGCAGCGGCGTCCGGGCCGTGCTGGACGGCAAGACCCTCTGGGGCGGCAACCGGGAGCTGGCGGAGCAGCACGCTGCCCTGCCGCCGGAGCTGACGGAGCAGGGGGCTGCCCTGGCCGCCGCCGGAAAAACACCTTTGTACTTTGTCCGGGAAGGGCAGGCGCTGGGCCTGCTGGCAGTGGCGGACACCATCCGGCCCGATACGCCCCAGGCAGTGAAGCAACTGCAGCACATGGGCCTGGAGGTAGTGATGATCACCGGCGACAACCGGCCAACGGCGGAAGCCATCGCCGCAGGCGCCGGGATCCGGGAGGTCTACGCCGATGTGAAGCCCCAGGGTAAGGAAGCCATCGTCCGGCAGCTGCAGGAAAAGGGTACCGTGGTAATGGTGGGTGACGGCATCAACGATGCCCCCGCCCTGACCCGGGCAGATGTGGGTATGGCCATCGGCGCCGGTACCGACATCGCCATGGATTCGGCGGATGTGGTCATCGTGGGCAGCAGCCTGACGGATGTGGCCGCCGCCGTGGATCTCAGCCGCCGGGTGATCCGGAATATCAAGGAAAACCTGTTCTGGGCTTTCGGCTACAACATCATCGGCATTCCCCTGGCCGCCGGTGTGTTCATTCCCCTGCTCCACTGGGAGCTGGACCCCATGTTCGGAGCCGCCGCCATGAGCCTGTCCAGCGTACTGGTAGTCAGCAATGCACTGCGTCTGAATCTGGCGGCACGATCCGCCCATCATACAGAAAAGGAGACAAAAGCCATGAAGAAGAAACTCACCATTCAGGGCATGATGTGTGCCCATTGCCAGGCCCATGTAAAGGAAGCTCTGGAGAAGGTCCCCGGCGTTGCGGCGGCGGAGGTAAGCCACGAAGCCGGCTCCGCCCTGGTGACGCTGTCCGCTCCTGTCACCGACGAGACCCTGCGCCAGGCAGTAGAAGGTGCCGGGTATACCCTGGTGTCCGTGGAGAAAGCATAAATATACAAATACAAAGAGAGCTGTCCTGCGTTGGCAGGGCAGCTCCTTTTTGCTCTGTTTTCTTTCCCTTGTATACGATATTTCATGGTTTCCTTTTGTGTATTCCGTTGACAGACGGGATGCAGGCGGATATAATATATCTACCATAACTGTATAACTTTTCAGTTTCTGTTGCTTTCCGATGCCATCCCCAACCAGATAAAGGAGGTCAGGATCATGAAGCGCATGGGAATCATAAGTTGTCTGTTGGCCCTTCTGACGGCGCTGCTGCTCACCGGCTGTGGCATGCCCAATGTAACCCAAACAGAGGGGGAGCAGTTCACCGTGGAACTGAAAGATCCCTACTATGCCGACGGTTTTCTCACCTGGGATCTGGTCTTTGTCCCCACGGGAGCGCTGCAGCAGGAGCTGAGCAGCGATGCGGAGCAGGATCCTTTGGAGCAGATCTGGGCGGCGCTGAATCCCCAGGCCACCTATGCCGGGGAGGAAGTGCCCATCTCCGGTTCCAGCGGCGCAGTCAGCCGTGAGGGAGATGTGCTGCAGTCGGTGACGATCCACGTGGAGCTGATCATTCCCGCTGAGGACGCCAAGCAGGGTCAGCCGGTGGAGATCCGGCTGGAAGGAGCCCAGGAAGCCCTGCAGCTCCCGCTGCCCAACGCATAACCACATCAGAAAAAGGCGGAGTCCTGAGGACTCCGCCTTTTTGCGTCTTTAATTGCGCTTCATGGCCCACATGCGGCACAGCGGCTGAATGATTCCAAACAGAATGCCGGCTACCGGCCACACCAGCCATGTGATATCCCACCGGTTGGTGGCAAAGCTCCAGCCCAGATAGATGGCCACCGCTGCCATCCAATACACGGCAGCGATGGTCTCTATCAGGTGGCTGTGCTCCTTTTCTCTGGGGGAATATTCGCCCTCCTGCAAAAGCTTCTGCATACTGGCCCAGCGCACGCCGGTCAGTACCAGCAGCGCCGCACCCATGCCTGCCAGCAAAATGGTGAGGCACAGCAATTTCATCACCAGCAGCTCCTGCTGCGTCAGCGCACCCATCAGCAGCGGCACAGGAGAAAGCACACACAGGCATACCCCCAGTATGCTGCAGATCACATAGGTGTTCCAATAGCTCTTCTGCCGCTGCCGGACCATACCCCTGACGCCATACTCCGTGCGGAAGATCTCCTGATCCAGAAACGCATAAGGGGTATTCTTCATGCCGCAGAAGATAAACAGCGCCACGGCTGCCGTCACCATCAGCAGCAAGGCACAAAGGCCAGCCCCCACAGCTACCGATTCCGGCACGCCGGAACCGGGCTCCTGGGACAGTGCCAGCAGCCAGAGCAGGGGAAGCACCGCTGTCACGCACAGAAGCACGCCGCCGGCAATGATGGCCGCTGCCGTTTGCCGCCAGGCAAGGAAGTCGTTGGCCTGGGTCAGGGTAACACATCTGAGGGCGGTATCCTCCGCCCCATCGTCGTATTCTTCCTCTTCCAGCTCATCTTTCAGCAGGTAATCTGTGGTAACGCCAAAGAGATTTCCCAGCTGCAGGATCTTTTCCAGGTCCGGCACCGTCTGGGCACTTTCCCACTTGGACACAGCCTGGCGGGATACGCCCATCTTCTCCGCCAGCTCCTCCTGGGACCAGCCGTTTCGTTTGCGCATCCGGATGATCTTATCGGCTAAAATCATGGTTCTATTCCTCCGCTCACCGTTTGATGGGAAGATCCGTTCCTCTCCCTCTGCGGCAAGTATACCGGTTCCGTTTCTTGCCTGCCACCTACCGGCGGCTTGCAAGTTGTCAACCGCCGGTTGCAACCATTTCACGCTGCAGCAACACCACCGTCTCGACATGCGCCGTGCCGGGGAACAAATCCACGGCGGCGGCCCGGCGGACGGTATAGCCCAGTTGGGCAAAGCGGGCCACATCCCGGCCCAGGGTGGCCGGGTCGCAGGAGACATACACGATGCGCTCCGGGTTCATGGCGGCGGTTGATTCCACCACCTCCGGCGCAAGCCCCTTCCGGGGCGGGTCCACGCAGATCACATCCGGCCGCAGGCCCCGCCGGGCCAGCTCCGCCGCCGCCTGGGCAGCATCACCGCAGATAAATTCCACATGATCCAGCCCATTGCACCGGGCATTTTCCCAGGCATCGGCAATGGCCTCCGGCACGATCTCGGCGCCGATGGCCTCCTTGGCTTTCCGGGCCATCACCTGGGTGATGGTGCCGGCGCCGCAATAGAGGTCCAGCACCAGTTCCGAACCGGTGAGTCCAGCGTATTCCACCGCCAGCTCATACAGCCGCTGGGCCTGCTGGCGGTTCACCTGATAGAAAGACGGCACCGACAGCCGGAAGGTAAGGCCGCAGAGGGTATCGGTGAGCACATCGCTGCCCCAAAGAGTACGGTACTCCTTGCCCAGAATGGTGTTGCCCCGGCCCCGGTTGATCCCCAGCACGATGCCCACCGCATCCGGCACCGCCCGGCGCAGCAGCTCCGTCAGCTCCTGCTCATGGGGCAGGGCATCGCCGTTGGCCAAAACACAGACGAGGGACTGGCCCAGAGCATTGGTCCGGACATAGAGGTGGCGCAGAAGGCCCTTGCCGCTGCCTTCATCAAAGCCCGGTACATGAAACTGCCGTATGTACTGCCGCAGGGCCTGGGCCGCAGCGTCCGCCTGGGGCTTCTGGATAAGACATCCCGCCGTTTCCACCACCTCATGGGTTCTGGCACGGTAAAAGCCCACCCGGCCGTCAGGCGCAATGGGATACTGGCTTTTGTTGCGGTAGTGCAGGGGGTCCTCCGCACCCAGGATGCGCTCCGTCACCACCGGGCTGCCGCCCAGCCGCTGCAGGGCGTCATCCACCCGCTGCCGCTTGGCCCAGATCTCCTCTTCATAGGTCATATGGCGGAAATCGCAGCCGCCGCAGCGTCCGTAATAGGGGCAATCCGGCGTCTGGCGGCGGCCGGAGGATTCCAGCACCTCCGTCACTTTACCAAAAGCAGTATTTTTCAGCACCTTCAGGATGCGTACATCGCACACCTCGTCCCGGATGCCGCCGTGGACGAACACCACCTGTCCGTCCACCCGGGCCACCCCCAGTCCCTGGGCGGAATAGCCCAGAATCCTGGTGCGGCAGACGCTATTTTTCTCCAGCACGGCGTCCTCCTTCTCCCCAAAAACAGGGCAGACGGCAACGTCTGCCCTGTTGGGATGTTGATCAGAAATCGAATTTCTCCATCAGCTTGCGGATGGCCTCGGCAAAAGCGGCCAGGCTCTTGTTGTCCCGGCCCTTGCTGCGGCGGATGAGGGACATCAGGGCATCGCCGGCGCTCAGCAGCTTCTGGAACGCAGCAGTCTCCCGTGCAGCACCCTCGAACGGCTTCTTGGGCTTCTCCGGCAGGTAACCGGCCTTCACCTGCTGATCGGTGATGAGGTCGTATTCCTCGGTATACAGAGGCCCGTGGGCGGTAAAGCCCAGCTTCTCCAGATCCCGGACGAAGGAGGGCACCACATCCCGGTCACCATGGACCACGAAGATGTGCCGGGGCTTTTCCGGTGCAAAGGCCTGGGCCCACTGCAGCAGATGGTCGTGGTCTGCGTGGGAGGAAAGACCCTGGAAATTCACGATCTTGGCCCGGACGGCCACTTCCTCGCCGAACATTTTCACCGACTCGGCGCCCTCCAGGAGATGCCGGCCCAGAGTGCCCGGGGACTGGAAGCCCACAAACACCACGCTGCTCTCGGGACGCCAGAGGTTGTGCTTCAGGTGATGCCGGATCCGGCCGGCGTCGCACATGCCGGAAGCGGAGATGATGACCTTGGGGGTGGGATCCAGGTTCAGCATCTTGGATTCCTCGGTGCTCTCCGTCAGGTGCAGCCCCGGGAACTGGAACATATGGGTGCCGTCAGACACCAGCTCCAGCGCATCTTCATCCAGATAGCCCCGGAGATCACCACAGAAGATGGTGGTGGCCCGCTTGGCCAGGGGACTGTCCACGTACACCGGGAAATCCGCCACGGAAGTCACCAGATTCTTGTCCTTGATCTCCCGGATGAAGTACAAAAGCTCCTGGGTACGGCCCACGGCAAAGGAGGGGATCACCACGTTGCCGCCCTTGCCCAGCGTCTCGTCGATGATCTGAGCCAGCTCGTCGGTATAACTCCACACCTCGGTGTGGTTACGGTCGCCGTAGGTACTCTCCATCACCACATAATCCGCCTGAGCGAAGGTCTGGGGATTGCGGATGATGGGCTGATTCACCTTGCCGATGGCGCCGGAAAAGACGATCGTACGCCGCTCGTCCCCTTCCGTCAACGTCAGGCGGACACTGGCCGAACCCAGCAGATGACCTGCGTCGATGAATTCCGCCGTGACGCCTTCCGTCAGCGCCACCTGCTCACCGTACTCACAGGTCTGCAGGAATTCCGGCAGACGCATGGCGTCGGCCACCGTATAGAGCGGCTCCACCTCCGGACGGCCGGCCCGGCGGTTCTTCCGGTTCTGGTACTCGGCATCGCTTTCCTGGATATGGCCGGAGTCCTGGAGCATGATATCCAGCAGCTCGGCGGTAAGGCGGGTGGTGATGACCCGGCCGGAAAAGCCCTGTTTGATCAGCAGCGGCACCCGGCCGGAGTGGTCAATGTGGGCATGGGTGATGATCACAAAATCGATGGTGTTGGGGGCAAAGGGCAGCTGGGCATTGTCGATCTCATCCCGGCCCTGCTGGAGCCCGCAGTCCACCAAAATCCGTTTCCCGTTGATCTCCAGGCAGTGGCAGCTGCCGGTGACGCAATGGTCCGCTCCGAAAAAGCTGAGCTTCATGGCATTCTTCCTTTCCCGCTGTATGGCGCTTACCTGCTGTTGTATGGCCGGACGCAGGAAAATCTCTCCTGCGCCGGTAAGATAGCTTGATTATAACATTCTTTCCGGCCAGCGGCAACATCTATCCGTATTTGCGAATTTTTTGAAAACTTTGCCCCGGTTACCGGGGGATTGGGCAGAATACCTTTGCATCTGACAGGGCCGTGTGCTATACTGTATTGGTATGATTTTGTCATTTTACTTCCCTGAAAGAAAGGATGCGGCAATAGATATGGGTCTTATGACGAAACTTTTCGGTACGTACAGTACCCGTGAATTGAAATCCATCTACCCCATCGTGGACCGGATCGAGGCGCTTTCCGATGAATACGCCGCCATGACCGATGCCCAGCTCCAGGCCAAGACGCCGGAGTTCAAGGCCCGTCTTCAGCAGGGCGAGACCCTGGATGATATCCTGCCGGAGGCTTTTGCCACCGTGCGGGAAGCTGCCTGGCGTGTGCTGGGTCTGCGGCCCTACCGTGTGCAGCTGGTGGGCGGCATCGTGCTGCACCAGGGACGCATCGCCGAGATGAAGACCGGTGAAGGCAAGACCCTGGTGGCCACCCTGCCGGCCTACCTCAATGCCCTGACCGGTGAGGGCGTACACATCGTCACCGTCAACGACTATCTGGCCAAGCGTGACTCGGAGTGGATGGGCAAGGTCCATCGTTTCCTGGGCCTTACCGTGGGCCTCATCATCCACGACATCACCAAGGAAGAGCGCAAGGCCGCCTATGCCGCCGATATCACCTACGGCACCAACAACGAGATGGGCTTTGACTATCTGCGGGACAACGTGGCCCTGTACGCCTCGGAGCTGGTGCAGCGGGGACACAACCTCGCCATCGGTGACGAGGTGGACTCCATCCTCATCGATGAAGCCCGGACGCCGCTGATCATCTCCGGCATGGGGGATAAGTCCACCCAGCTCTATGATCTGGCGGAAACCTTTGCCGCCCGGCTGCGCAAGCATGTGGTGGCGGAGACCGACGACAAGGCCGAAGAGGATGTGAACATCGACGCCGACTACGTGGTGGACGAGAAGGGCCGCACCGTGACCCTGACCGCCCGGGGCGTGGCCAAGGCGGAGGAATTCTTCCATCTGGATAACCTCTCCGATCCGGAGAACTCCACCATCGCCCACCACATCAACCAGGCCATCCGTGCCCACGGCATCATGAAGCGGGACGTGGACTATGTGGTGAAAGACGGCGAAGTGGTGATCGTGGACGAATTCACCGGCCGCCTGATGTTCGGCCGCCGCTACAGCGAGGGCCTGCACCAGGCCATCGAGGCCAAGGAGCACGTCAGCGTGCAGCGTGAGAGCAAAACCCTGGCCACCATCACCTTCCAGAACTATTTCCGCCTCTATCAGAAGCTCTCCGGCATGACCGGTACGGCCCTGACGGAGGAAGAGGAATTTGCCACCATCTACAAGCTGGACATCATTGAGATCCCCACCAACAAGCCCATTGCCCGTGTGGACAATGAGGATGCGGTGTACAAGACCCAGGCCGGCAAGTACCGGGCCGTCATTGAGCAGATCAAGGAGTGTCATGCCAAGGGCCAGCCGGTGCTGGTGGGTACTGTATCCATCGAGAAGAACGAATTGCTGGGTAAGCTGCTGAGCCGGGAGAAGATCCCCCACAATCTCCTGAACGCCAAGAACCACGAAAAGGAAGCGGAGATCGTGGCCCAGGCCGGCAAGCTGGGCGCCGTTACCATCGCCACCAACATGGCCGGCCGTGGTACCGACATCATGCTGGGCGGCAACGCCGAGTATCTGGCCAAGAACGATCTGCGCAAGGCAGGCCTCACCGACGAGCTCATCGCCGAGGCCACCGGTTACGCCGAAACCGACAACCAGGAGATCCTGGACGCCCGGGCCCTCTTTGCCCGGAAGCTGCAGGAGCACAAGGATGAAATCGCCGACGAAGCACGGCAGGTCCGGGAGGCCGGAGGATTGTTCATCATCGGTACCGAGCGCCATGACTCCCGCCGGATCGACAATCAGCTCCGGGGCCGCTCCGGCCGCCAGGGGGATCCCGGCGAAAGCCGGTTCTACCTGAGCC
>CALWXA010000043.1 GCA_944385395.1 uncultured Oscillospiraceae bacterium
AAAGCTCCGGTAATTGACTGAACCCGGCGCTTCGCAAGCTTCGGTGCACCTTTTCAGGTGCTACCGTCTGGTGCTTTTCGTTTCGTTCATTGTTTAATTTACAAGGTACACGCCCCAACTGCGGAACGTTTGATATGTTACCACATCTTGGTTCCTTTGTCAACACTTTTTTCGAAGCTCTTGACTTTTTTGTGGCTCACCGCTCGCTCTCGCTGACGGCTTAGTTAGGATAGCACGCTCATGCCCTTTTGTCAACACTGTTTTGACAGTTTTTTTACTTTTTTATGCCAGGCATTAGCTGTAGTTATGACTTGTCAGTCTACCTTTCCGTCAGCCTATGAGACGTTGCGTCAGAGGTGTTTTTATGATATACTGCGGAAAAAAACAGGAGAGTTTTGCCATGGTACGCTACCCCTACCTGCTGCTGGATGCAGACAATACCTTATTTGATTTTGACGCCGCCAACCACGCCGCCTTCGCCGCCGTCTGCCGCTTCTGCGGTCTGGAAAACACGCCGGAGCGGTATGACCAGTACGAATCCATCAACAGCGGCCTGTGGGAGCAGCTGAACCGTGGGGAGGTAAGCAAGGACTATCTGGTCATCGAGCGCTTCCGCCGCTTCTTCCGTCTGGTGGGGCTGCAGGCCGACCCGGAGGCGTGCAACCGCATCCACCTGCAGCAGTTGGGCAGCAGCACCATTCTGCTGCCCAACGCCCTGGAGGTCTGCCGCCAGCTGGCAGCGGACCACAAGCTGTACATCGTCACCAACGCCGTGGCGGCGGTGCAGCGGCGGCGGCTGGCGGAGAGCGCCATCGCCCCCTACATCACCGACGCCTTCATCTCCGAGGAGGCAGGGGCCAGCAAGCCCAGCCGGGCGTACTTCGACTATGTGATGGGCCGCATCCCCGGCATCACCCGGGAAAACTGTCTGGTGGTGGGGGATTCCCTGTCCAGCGACATCCAGGGCGCCAACAACGCCCATCTCCCGGCCTGCTGGTTCAATCCCCAGGGACTGCCCCGGCCGGAGGGGCTGCGGATCGACTATGAGATCCGGGATCTCCGGGAACTGATGGAATTGGCATAAAGAAAAAGCACCCCGGCCGGGGTGCTTTTTTCTGTCACCTATGTAAGCTTACAGGAAGGTCTCCACCGGGGCACGGCGGGCGTACATGGCCTCCAGCTCGTGCTGGTGGTAGAGGTACCCCGCATCGTCAAAATACTTGGCGCCGGTGGGACAGCCCTTGACGCAGGCGCAGCACTTGATGCAGATGCCCTGCACCGCCGTCACGTCCTCCGCCGGGATGGAGCCCATGGGGCACCGGGCGGCACACAAACCGCAGCCGTCACATTTGGCGGCGTCGGTCTTGGGCTTCACCTTCAGGATATTGATGGGGTTGCCCTGTCGGTCCCGGGGCTGATAATAGGGGCGGATGGGACCTTCTCCCCGGACCGCCACCGGCTGCGCTTCCGTAAGGCTGCAGAGCTTCTCCGCCGCCTGGGCGGCAAAGGCGTCCATGGCTGCCAGATCCTCTTTATCGGGACGTCCGGCCCCCAGGGTACGGGAAAAGGCATGCTCCCCCACAAAGGCGGCGGCAGCCACCGGACAGAAGTGCGCCGCCGCCAGCAGATCACACAGCTCCCGGAGGGCGTCATCATAGTTGCGGTTGCCATAGAGCACCACCGGCACCGCCAAGGCGCCGGAGCCGGAAAGATGCTCTTTGAAAAAGGGCAGCAGCACATTGGGCACCCGCCCGGCGTACACCGGGGTGCCCAGCACCACCAGATCGCCGGCGGAAAAGCCATAGGTTTCCTGCCGGGCCGCCGGCAGCGTGAAATCCAGCTTCTCACAGGGAAGCTGCAACAACCGGGCCATTGCCTCCGCCACACGGCACACGGCGGTGCGTGTGGTGCCGGTGCCGCTGAAATACACGGCCCAGATCCGATTGAGCTCCATGCTACCGCCTCCTTACAGTGCGAAGTCCTCCTGCTTGAGCGCATCGCTGTCCAGGGACACGGGGCGGGGCGGCACACGCTTCAAAGGATCGTACCGGAAGCCGAAGCAATGGTGCTCCGCCGGAACGATGCCACGCTTGACGCAGGCCACCTCCGTATCGCTGATCTGGCTGCCCTTGGTGCAATAGGCGCACCGGGGCTCTATATCCTTGCGAAAGAGCTTCATATCCTCTCTCCTCTCACATGGTATCCAGGCAGACCTTGCCCTGGCGCACCGTGGCGTGGATGACAGAAATGGGATGGTCGTAGCTGTCGATGATCCGCCGGGCCATCTCGTCCTCCAGTTCCTTCTGGATGGTGCGCCGCAGGTTCCGGGCGCCGTAGGTGACGGAATAGGATTTGTCCGCCAGGAGCTGGGCCACCTCCGGATCCCAGGTGAACCGGCAGCCCTTTTCCTGCAGGGACTGGGCCAGTTCCCGGAGCATGATACCGGCGATATGGCCGAAGTCCTCCCGACTGAGCTGGCGGAAGTAGATGATCTCATCCACACGGTTGATGAATTCCGGGCGCAAAAACTCCCGCAGAGCCTTCATCACACGCTCCTTGCCCTGGTCGTCGGCGCTGAGGCCGAAGCCCACGCTGCCGGCGGCCTTGTCGGAGCCGGCGTTGGAGGTCATGACGATGACGGTATTTTCAAAGTTCACCTTGCGGCCGTGGGCGTCGGTGATCTCGCCGTCGTCCAGGATCTGCAGCAGCACGTTGAGCACGTCCGGATGAGCCTTTTCGATCTCGTCGAAGAGCACCACGGAATAGGGCTTGCGGCGGATCTTCTCCGTCAGCTGTCCCGCCTCGTCATAGCCCACATAGCCGGGAGGCGAGCCCACAATCCGGGAGACGGAATGCTTTTCCATGAACTCCGACATATCCAGACGGATCAGGGCGTCGGGGGTATTGAAGAGGTCGGCGGCCAGCTGCTTCACCAGCTCCGTCTTGCCCACACCGGTGGTACCCACGAAAATGAAGCTCACCGGCTTATGCTTGGGCGAGATGCCCACACGGTTGCGGCGGATGGCGGCGGACACGGCGGACACCGCCTCGTCCTGGCCGATGATATGCTCCTTGAGCCGATTTTCCAGCTCAGAAAGGCGCTGGTACTCCGTTTCCCGGATACGGCTGGCAGGGATCTTGGTCCACAGCTCGATGACCCGGGCGATGTTCTCCACCGTCAGCTCCGGAGCGCCCTTGGCCTCCAGGGTCTGGAGCTCCTGCTGCAGGCGCATCTCCTGGCTGCGCAGCTGGGCCAGACGGGCATAACGCTGCTCCTGGGCCTCCGGGGAAACCTCCTCACCCTCCGGGGCGGAGGCGGTGAGAGACTCCTGCTCGAAGCGGATGTTCTCCAGGTCCCGGCGCAGCTCCATGCGGCGGTTGATGTCCGGGTCACGGAGGTTCATATCCGAGCAGGCCTCGTCAATAAGGTCGATGGCCTTATCCGGCAAAAAGCGGTCGGTGATATACCGCTCGCTCAGAAGCACCGCCTGACGCAGCACACCGGGGCCCATGTGGACGCCGTGGTACGTCTCATAGTAATGGGCGATGCCCTGGAGGATCTTCAGGGTAGCCTCGATGCCGCGCTCGCTGACCGTCACCGGCTGGAACCGGCGCTCCAGACCGGTATCCTTCTCAATATGCTTGCGGTATTCGTTGAAGGTAGTGGCGCCGATGACCTGGATCTCGCCCCGGCTCAGGGCGGGCTTGAGGATATTGGCGGCGTTCATGCTGCCCTCGGCGTCTCCGGCGCCCACGATGTTGTGGACCTCGTCGATAACCAGGATGATGTTGCCCAGCTTCCGGATCTCCTCAATAAGGCCCTTCATCCGGCTTTCAAACTGGCCCCGGAACTGGGTGCCGGCCACCAGGGCCGTCAGGTCCAGCAGGTACACCTCCTTGTCCCGGAGCTTGAAGGGCACCTCCCCGGCGGCGATGCGCTGGGCCAGGCCCTCGGCGATGGCGGTCTTGCCCACGCCGGGCTCACCGATGAGACAGGGATTGTTCTTCTGGCGGCGGTTCAAAATCTGCACCACACGCTGGATCTCCTCTTCCCGGCCGATGACGGCGTCCAGCTTGCCCTCCCGGGCACGCTGGCTGAGGTTGATGCAGTAGTTATCCAGGAATTTGCGCTTCTTGTCCCCTTTCCGGTCCTTGCGCTCTTCCCGGGTGGTGGGATTCTCACTCTTCTCCGCCGGAGGAGTGGGGCCGCCGAAGAGACGGCTCAGGAAGGGGAAGGTAGCGGTCTTGCCGTTTTCCCCGTCGTCCTCTTCCCCGTCGTCGGCAGGCTCCAGCTCTTCAGCGCCGCCGAAGGCCTGCATCATCTCGGTATTGATGCCCTCCAGATCCTCGGGGCTGATGCCCATTCGCTGCATCATCTCCTTCACCTGGGGCAGGTTCAGCTGGGCGGCGCACTGGAGGCACAGGCCCTCATTGGCCATTTCGCCCTTTTCGTTCATCCGTGAAATAAACACCACGGCTACATTCTTCTTACATCTGGAACAAAGCGTCGGTTGCATGGTTTCCCTCCGTATATGGGTTCATCCGGCCGCCGGCCGGTTCTTTACATGGATGCCAGCAGGCCCAAAGGCGTATTGCGGGCAAAAAACTTCAAAAGCCAGGTCTGCTCGATGAGCTCATCGGTGATGAGCCAGCCGAAACGCTGCATGGCCCATACCACCACAAACAGCAGCAGGGCGCCCCACACCAGGCCCAATGCGCCGCCCCCCAGGGTATTGAGGGCGTGGAGGCCCGGCAGCCGGGTCACCAGCCGCAGGGGCAGCGACAAGAGCCACAGGCCCAGCAGCAGCACCAGAAAGGCCACGATAAACACCACCGTATGGGCGATGGAATGGGCTACACTCTGGGACACGGCGTCGGTGATGGATTGGCCGGTGTTCACCACACGGTCCAGCACATCCCGCACCAGCTTCTCCAGATCCGCTCCGTTAAACCGGAGGGACTGCAGCAGCTCCCCTACATCCGCCGCATCCTGCTGGCCGGTAAGGGTATCCCGGATCTCCTCCTGGACCCGCTCCTGGATCAAGGGACCCAGATGCTCCGCCACAGGCTCGGCCAGCTGGTCGGCCACCCAGGAGGCGCCGAAAAAGGCCACCACCACGATGACCACCCCCGCCAGGCTCTGCAGCAGGCCGCGGCGGGCGCCGGTAATGGTGGTGAATACCAGGGCGGCGATGATGATGAGATCGGCCAAAATGGGCATGGTTCCTTCCTTTCTTCCCCCGTTACGGGAGATACAGGCTTGCGCCGCCGGCACTGACCAGCACGGCGCTGCCGTCGGAGCGCATCAGCACCTGCTTGACAGCGCTGATCTCCGTCAGCCGGGCATATTCCTGGAGCCGGCGGTCGTAGATCACCAGGGCGTCACTGTAGAGCACCGCCACGTATTTCCCCGCAGCAGACAGGCTCACCACATCCCGGTCGATGTCCAGACGGCCCAGCACGGCGCCGGACTCATCCACCGTCAGCAGCTGGGCCTGGGTGCCGGAACGGTACCGGCCCAGCACCAGGACGGCCATGCCGTCCCCTGCCAGACTGCAGCGGCGCAGATAGGTTCCTTCATAGTCACAGCTGCCGGTGATCTCACCGGCGGTATTGAGAAACGTCAGGCCCGATTCCCCCACCAGACAGAACCGGCCGTCCACGGTGCCGATATCGTACACCGCTCCGCCGGGAATGGTGCAGTCTGCCACCGCCACGTCGCTGTCCATCCGGTAGAGCACGGCAGTGGAGAGGAAGGAGCCATCCTGCTGGCCCATGGTGACGGCCGCCAGATACTGGGAGTCGTCGGACACGGCGGCGGTCATCAAAAAGCGGTCGGAGGAATGGAAGGCAAAGACCTTTTCCCCGTTGCCGTCATACACCTCCACGGCGGCCTTATAGCCGGTCTTGCTGCTGGTGATGGCCAGAGCGCCCTTGGCGTTGACCGTGCAGGCGATGATCTCACCCTGGGCGGTGAGGGTCCGTACCAGGCCCTTGCTGTCCAGCACGTACAGCGACGTGCCGCCGATATCATACACCACCGCCACCGAGCCGTTGGTGCACACGGCAGCCTGCTTGAACTGCACATCGGCGCTGTAGCGCACGGAGCCGTCCTCCCCCAGCAGCACCACCGTATTGTTGGAAGCGCACACCAGGCTGCCCCCCAGGGAGGCATAGCAGCTGTCACGGTCCGAAGAATAGCTGTAGAGCTGGGCACAGCCCCACTGATCCTTCTCCGCCCGGGCGTAGATGATGCTGCGGCGCAGGCCGTCAAAAGCCGTGGAGTCCCGCAGCAGGGAAACGCCCACCACCGCCACAGCCGCCAGGGCGATGATCCCCAGCACCAGCCATTTCCGGCTTTTCTTTTTTTCGATGCGCTTGGGGCCCTCCTCCTGGGGATTGCCCCGGTTGAATTTCATTTTATCCATTGAGCCGTTCATCCTCATACCACACACGTGTCAGGTACAATCCCCCCGGCGGCACCGTGGGGCCCGCCAGAGTCCGGTTGCCGGAATCCAGGATGGCCGGGATGTCCTCCGGCTTCAGCTTGCCCTGGGCGGCATAGAGCACGGTGCCGGTGATGGCCCGTACCATATTATACAAAAAACCGTCGGCGCATACCTGCAGCTCCAGCAGTTCCCCCTGCCGGCGCACCCGGCAGTAGTGGATGGTACGCACCGTACTGCGCACGTTGGTGCCCACCGACCGCACGGCGGCAAAGTCGTGGGTGCCCTCAAACATCCGGGCGGCACGGTCCATCACCGCCTCGTCCAGACGCTGGGGATAGAAGTAGGCACGGTTGACATAAAACGGGTCCTTGATCCGGGAGTTATAAATGCGGTAGGTATACTCTTTTTTGATGCAAGAGCCGATGGCGTTGAAATCCTCCGCCACCTCAAAGGCCGCTTTCACGGCGATATCCTCGGGGATATGGGTGTTGACGGCGAAGGGGATGCGGTCCACCGGGATCCGGGACGAGGTGTGGAAATTGGCCACATAGTGCAGCGCATGGACCCCGGCGTCGGTACGGCCGCAGCCCACCACCTTGATCTTCTCGCCGCAGACCATGGATAAGCCACGCTCCAGGGTCTCGGCCACGGTGATCTCGGTTTTCTGGATCTGCCAGCCGTGGTAGGCCGTGCCGTTATAGGTCAGGATCAGCGCAATATTCCGCAAGGCCTTCGCCGCCTTTCTCACAAATTCTTGGGATCATTCTCAAAGGCCTGCCAGGCGCAGGGCCACCATGCCTGCCGCCAGCACCGCAAAGCCGCCCAGCACCGCCAGATCCACCGGGCGGTAGCGCAGCACATGGAGGGCGGTGCGGCCCTCGCCGCCGTTGTAGCAGCGGCATTCCATGGCCGTGGCCAGCTCGTCGGCACGGCGGAAGGCGCTGATGAACAGCGGCACCAGGATGGGCACCAGGGCGTTGGCACGCTGGATGAGACTGCCCGTCTCAAAATCTGCGCCCCGGGCCTTCTGGGCCGACATGATCTTATCCGTCTCCTCAATGAGGGTGGGGATAAAGCGCAGGGCGATGGACATCATCATGGCCATCTCATGGACGGGGAAACGCACCTTTTTCAGGGGCGAGAGCAGATTCTCCAGCCCGTCGGTGAGACTGATGGGGCTGGTGGTATAGGTCACCAGGAAGGTACCCATGATGAGCATGACGATGCGCAGCATCATGGAAATGGCGGTCACCAGACCCTTGGCGGAGATATGCCGCAGCAAAAATACGTCCGCAATAGGCTCGCCGCCGGTGAAAAAGAGGTTGATGACGGCGGTGAAGGCCACGATGACCACCACCGGACGCAAGCCGCGGGTCAGCGCCTTGGCCGGCACCTTGGAGACGCAGATGCACGTCCCCAGCACCACCATCAGAATGCCGTAGGTCAGCACGCTCGTGGCGTTGAACAGCGCCACGATATACAGCACCACCGCCAGCAGCTTGGTCCGGGGGTCCAGACGGTGCAGCAGGGTGCTGCCGGGGAAAAACTGGCCCAGGGTGATATCCTTAAGCATGAGCCGCACCTCCCCGCAGGCGCAGCAGCGCATCTTTCAATTCTTCCACAGTATACACCGCCGTATCCACCGGCAAACCCCGGCGGCGCAGAGCCATGGCCACACGGGTGATCTGGGGTACGTCCAGACCCGCCTGCTCCAGCTCGGCGGCACGGGCGAACACCTCACGGGGCGTGCCCTCCATAAAGTTCCGGGCATTCTTCAAAACGGCGATGCGGTGGGCGTTCTGGGCGATCTCCTCCATGGAGTGGCTCACCAGCACCACCGTGGCGTTCCGGCGGCGGTGATACTCCTGGATCAGACCCAGGATCTGACGGCGGCCCTGGGGGTCCAGTCCCGCCGTGGGTTCATCCAGCACCAGTACCTTGGGCTCCATGGCCAGCACGCCGGCAATGGCCACACGGCGCTTCTGGCCGCCGGAGAGGTCGAAGGGGGACTTGTCCAAAGTCTCCTCCGGCAGACCCACCAGCTCCGCCGCCTGACGGACCCGGCGATCGATCTCCTCCTGCTCCAGGCCCATGTTCCCCGGGCCGAAGGCGATGTCCTTATAAACGGTCTCCTCAAAAAGCTGGTATTCCGGGTACTGGAACACCAATCCCACCTGAAAGCGCACCTGACGGATCTCCTTGGGGTTTTCCCAGATATCCCGGCCCTCCAGATACACATGGCCCGACGTGGGCTTCAAAAGGCCGTTGAGGTGCTGGATCAGGGTGGATTTGCCCGACCCGGTATGGCCGATGATGCCCAGAAACTCACCGGGCATCACCGTCAGGTTCATCCCCTCCACCGCATTGCGCTCAAAGGGCGTACCGGCGCTGTAGGTGTGGGTCAGGTTTTCTACGCGAATCATCGGTTCCAATGGTCTTTACTCCTCCTGCCCTATGCCGAAGGCACGGCATACGGCATCTGCACATTCTTCTACGGTGACGGCGTCAAGGGGCAGGTCCATGCCTTCCCGGTTCAGCTGATCCATCAGCTCCACCGTGGCCGGAGCCGCCAGGCCCAGGTCATGGAGCTCCGCTACCCGGGGAAACACCTGGCGGGGCGTACCGTCCATCACCACCTGGCCGTCGTTCATCACGATGACCCGGTCGGCCTCCTCCGCCTCGTTCATATGGTGGGTGATGAGCACCACCGTGATGCCCATTTCCCGGTTCAGACGGTGCACCGTCTCCAGCACCTCACGCCGGCCCACCGGGTCCAGCATGGCGGTGGCTTCGTCCAGCACGATGCACTCCGGCTCCATGGCGATGATGCCGGCGATGGCGATGCGCTGCTTCTGGCCGCCGGATAAGAGATGGGGTGCGTGCCGGGCAAAGGCCGACATCCCCACAGCCGCCAGGGCGTCATCCACCCGGCGGCGGATCTGACGGCTGGGCACCCCCAGGTTCTCCGGCCCGAAGGCCACGTCCTCTTCCACCACGTTGGCTACGATCTGGTTATCCGGGTTCTGGAACACCATGCCCACCCGCTGCCGGATCTCCAGCAGCAGGGATTCGTCACAGGTATCCCGTCCGTCCACGTATACCTTGCCGTTGGAGGGCAGCACCACGGCGTTCATATGCTTGGCCAGGGTGGATTTGCCCGAACCGTTATGGCCCAGCACCACCACAAAGCTGCCCTTTTCCACCTGCAGGGTGATATCCCGCAGCGCAGCAGTGGCCTTGCGGCCCTCCTCCGCCGGATAGTAAAAGGTAAGATTTTTGGTTTCCAGCATTGTTGACATTGGCAAGTACTCTTTCCTGATTCAAAAATTAGCAGGCGCACCAGCGGCCTGTGGCGCCGCAGGGCAGCGCCATGCCCGTGGCGGTGCAGGGCAGGCCCAGCTCATCCCAGCTGACCCGGCCGCCGAACCGGCGGCCCACCAGCACCTGCAGAATATACCCCAGCACCGACGGAGCCAGCCCCGTGGTGTAGGAATTGAGGATCACAAACAAGGGCTTGTCCGACAGCACCCGGGCGCAAAGCTCCACAAAGGGATAGAGGTTCTCCTCCAGCTTCCACACCTCGCCGCCGGGCCCCCGGCCATAGGAGGGCGGGTCCATGATGATGGCGTCGTACTGCCGGCCCCGGCGGATCTCACGCTCCACAAACTTGGCGCAGTCGTCCACGATCCAGCGCACCGGCGCTTCGGCAAGGCCGGAGCAGCGGGCGTTTTCCTTGGCCCAGCTCACCATGCCCCGGGCGGCGTCCACATGGCAGACGCTGGCTCCGGCGGCGGCGCAGGCCACCGTGGCGGCACCGGTATAGGCAAACAGATTCAGCACCCGGATGGGACGGCCCGCCTGACGGATCTGCTCCATGGCGAAATCCCAGTTGGCCGCCTGCTCCGGGAACAGGCCCGTATGCTTGAAGTTCATGGGCTTGACCTGGAATGTCAGGTCCCCATAGCGGATGGGCCAGCTCTCCGGCACCGCCTTTTTGTCCCAGTGTCCGCCGCCGGTATGGCTGCGGCTGTAGCGGGCGTCGGCGGTGCGCCAGCCACGGTGCTTGCCCTCCGGCGCCCAGATGGCCTGGGGGTCGGGACGCACCAGGATCTGCCGGCCCCAGCGTTCCAGCTTCTCTCCGCCGCCGCAGTCCAGCAGTTCATAATCCTTCCATCCGTCCGCAATCCACATCAGGGTATACCTCCGCACAATAAATCACTGTATTATACAATACTTCCGCCTGCTGCGTCAACCGCTGCGGGGTCCGGGGAATATGACAGAACTGTTAAATCTTCCCCGCCGCCGCTGCCGGGTTTGCTTTTTCCCGCTTCCGGTTATACTTTCCAGCAGAACTTCCGGGAGGTGAAGAAGAACATGAAACGACTGCTGTTGCTGCTGTGGCTTCTGGCCCTGGTGCTGACGGGCTGCGGAGAACCGGTGGTATCGGTACAGGGCACAGAGCCCGGCATCCCCTCCAACGCCGTCCGGACAGGCCTGGGGCTGGTGGGCAGCATCTCCGGCACCATGCACGCCACGCCGGATATGCCGGGCACCGCCTGGACGGATGTGACCATGGCCGCCGTGATGGTGGACGATGACGGCGTCATCCGTGCCTGCGCCATCGATGGGCTGCGCTGCTCCATCCCCCTGGACGCCACCGGCGCCCTGCAATGGGAGGATGATGCCGTCCTTTCCAGCAAAAATGAACTGGCTGACGCTTACGGCATGCACAAGGCCTCCACCCTGGGTACCGACTGGTATCAGCAGGCTGCGGATCTGGCGGCCTGGGTGGTGGGCAAACAGGTGGAGGATCTGCGCAGCGGGGATGTCACCGCCTCGGTGACCATCTCCCCGGACCCGCTGCTGCAGGCGGTACGGCAGGCGGCGGAATCGGCGGAGCATCAGGGCGCCCGTACCGGCGACCGGCTGATCCTCTCGGTGCTGGGCGACACCGACGGCAGCTACAGCGCCAGCATGGATCTGGGCACCAACGGTCTGGCCGTGTGCACCGTAGGCGCCGCCGCCGTGACCTTACGGGGCAGCACCGTCACCTCCTGCCGCTTTGACGGGGTGCGGACCCGGCTCATGGTCACCCCACAGGGCCAGGTGGAAGGGGACTTTTCCTCCCTGCAGCCCCCCTTTACCCAGCAGGCGCTGGATCTGGGCCTCACGGAGGAAGGGGCCTTTGCCCGGGACTGGTGCACCCAGGCGGACACCCTTACCACGCTGGCTCTGGGCAGCGATGTGACCCAGCTCACCGGCTCTCCGGAGGCCGCCGCCTGCGGTGAGCCCTTCCGGCTGCTGCGCGAGTCTATAGTCGCCCTGCAGGTGGCTTTTCAAGACCTTGGGGATATGGTATAATACCTTTGCATAAAAAGGCGAGGGAGGCGGCGCAAATGGCCCACAAGAAGCTGAAGCTTTTGTATCTGGCCCAGTATCTCCGGCAGCAGACGGATGAGGAACATCCCAAGACGGTGCAGGAGATGATCGCATATCTGGAAGGCTGCGGCATAACCGCCGAGCGCAAGAGCATTTATGACGATCTGCAGCTTCTGGAGCTGTGGGGCATGGACATCCAGATGGTGCGGGGCAAGCGGTTCGGCTATTTCCTGGGCCAGCGGGAATTCCAGCTGCCGGAGCTGAAGCTGCTCATCGACGTGGTACAGGCCTCCCCCTTCCTGACGGGGAAAAAGAGCATGGAGCTCATCTCCAAGCTGGAGGGGCTCACCAGCCGCTACGGCGCCCGGCAGCTGCGGCGGCAGGTATACGTGATGAACCGGCTGCGGACGGCCAACGAGACCCTCTATTACACCGTGGACGGCATCAATGCCGCCATCAACGAAAACCGCCGCATCTCCTTCCGGTACTTTGACTGGACGGTGGAGGGGAAAAAGGCCTTCCGGCGGCAGGGACAGACCTACCGCACCAATCCTGTGGCATTGTGCGTGGACCGCTACTACTATCTGGTGGCCTGGTCCGACGGGGAATACCGGCATTACCGGGTGGACCGCATCGCCGATCTCCGGGTGCTGGAGGAGCCCCGGCAGGCTCTTCCACCGGACTTCGACCTGGGCACCTACACCAAGCAGATCTTTGATATGTACAGCGCTCCCACCGCCACCGTGGGGCTGGAGTTTGACGAAAAGCTCATCAACATCATGATCGACCGTTTCGGTACCCAGGCCCATATGCGTCCGGCAGCACCGGGACGCATTCAGCTCACCGCCGAGGTGGAGGCAGGCCCCACCTTCTATGGCTGGCTGTGTCAGTTCGGCACCCAGGCAAAGCTCCTGTGGCCCCAGGACACCGTGGAGGCCTTTACCCGCTGGTGCCGGGAAACACTGGCCCAATACCAATAAAATAAGGAAAGGGACTTCCCAAAGCCGGGAAGTCCCTTCTTTATGCATATGCATCCAATTTATGCATATGCATCCAAGTGTATGCAAGTGATGCCAACTACAAACTCAAACTCAAACTCAATCTCAATCTCAAACGCAAACACAACGTGCATCATTTGCATGCTGCTGCATCTTTTTGTGGAAAACTTTGTGGAAAACTCCCCCGTTTTACAGCAGCGGCGAGATGGCCTTGAGGACAAAGCCCGTGAGACGGCGGGTCCATTTGTCCTTTTTCAGGCCCTGCCGGGTCACCAGACGGCAGCGCTTCAGGGTGTCCTGAAAATCCTCTTCCATCTGCCGGATGCAGGATGTGCCCCAGAGATATGTGCCGCACTCAAAGTGGTGGTAGAGGCTCCGGTAGTCCAGGTTCACCGTGCCCACCGTGGCCTCCCGGTCATCGCAGACAAAGACCTTGGCGTGGACGAAGCCCGGCACGTATTCATAGATCTGCACACCGGCGTCCATCAGGGCCGGATAGTGGGTCTTGGCCAGGGCGTAGGGGATCTTCTTGTCCGGGACTCCCGGCAGGATCAGCACCACCTCCACCCCACGCTGGGCGGCGTATTCCAGCGCCGTTTCCAGCTCACCGTCCAGCAGCAGATAGGGGGTCATGATATGCACATACCGCCGGGCACGGTTCAGGATGTCCATATACACCCGCTCGCCTACCATATCGGCGTCCAGAGGACAGTCGCCGTAGGGGATCACGAACCCGGAGGTGCCGGGCAGCGGCACCGGCAGCGGGGCGGGCACAGGCTCCACGTTCCCACGGCCTTCCAGGCACCACATCTCCAGAAAGAGCCGGGTAAAGCTTACCACGGCGCTGCCCCGGATCATGGCGGCGGCATCCTTCCAGTGGCCGTAGACCTCCACCCGGTTGATGTACTCATCCGCCAGGTTCACGCCGCCGGTAAAGGCCACCTGCCCGTCGATGACCAGGATCTTCCGGTGATCCCGGTAATTATAATGGGTGGACAAGAAGGGCATCAGCGGCGCAAAGGCCTTGCTGCGGATGCCCCAGGCCGCCAGCTGCCGGTGATAGCCACGGGGCAGACGGCCCATCTCACAGGTGCCGTCGTACAGCACCCGGACATCCAGCCCCTGGGCGGCCTTGCGCCGGAGGATATCCAGCACCGAATCCCACATGACACCCTTGTCGATGATGAAGTATTCCAGATAAATATAGTTCCGGGCCTGCTCCAGCTGCTCCAGCATGGCCTGGAACTTGGCCTCGCCGGAGGGGAAATAGGTGACGTCCGTCTGCTGATAGGTGCCGAAGCCGCACCGCTGCAGGTAGCGGCTCAGTCCGGCGGCCCCGGGGTCCACCTGCTCCAGACGCTGCCGGGCATCCGGCTGCTCTCCCACCGGCCGGCGATCCTGCAGCACCTCCCCCACCCGGCGCTGCAGGGCACGGTGGCCCAGGTCGCTGCGGGTATAGAGGTACAGCATGGTGCCGAAAACAGGCATCACCAGGAAGAGCACCAGCCACGTCACCTTCACCATGGCGTTGGACCGGCTGGACAGCAGCACCAGCGTCATCACCACGCTGAGCACCGACGCCGCCGTGAAGTAATACTGTCCAAAGCTGCCCGCCAGATACACCGCCAGGCCCACGTTGGCCAGCAGGATCAGCGCCACCAGTCCCGTACGGCTGAACAGCAGACGCAAAAGCCCCTTCTTTCCCTTTTTCTTCAGTTCCTCCCTGCGGGTATGCAAGGTCTTTTCCTCCACGGCGCAGTCACCTCCTCCGGCGTTTTTCACCATTCTATGCCAGATTGCGCCGGATTGTCAACCGCTCTTACACCACCGCATCCACGCAGATCCGCTGCCGTCCCACCTGCACCCAGTGCACCCGCACGAATCCTTCGCCGCAGTTGCTGGCGCAGAAGCTGCACCGGCCCAGCCGTCCCTCCACCGGCACATCCCCGGCAAAGGCCGCTGCGCACCGCCGGATATACCCCAGCAGCTCCCGGATGGCCTTCACCGACAGATCCTCTTCCAAATAATCAAAAAACTTGTTCATGCAAGTCACTCCCTTCTTTTTCTCTGAATATATACCGTAAATTGTCCAAAAAAACGGACACTTCATCACAGTGACACTTTTGTCATCCGATACGGATTTCCTGCGTCTTTTCACCCTTTGCCCCATGGCATCAGGGACCGGAAGCACCAAACATCTGCCAGGCGCTGCACAAACCATTGGAACCGCAAAAAAACCTCTTGACAGCTTCTGAATGTCATGGTATAAGTGTATTAATTCAGTTAATACACTTAATACACAGGTGATCCATCCTGTCCAGGCAGGAGAAAGGAACGCATATGGAAGTTTTGAAGACCATCAACTTTATCATTCTGATTCTGTTTACAGTAAGCTACGCCTACCAGTTCGTATATATTCCGGTGCCCTGGCTGAAGAAGGCCAAGCCTCACAAGCAGGCTGTGCCCCACCGCTTTGCGGTGCTGATCTGCGCCCGGAACGAGTCGTCGGTGATCGCCGACCTCATTGAGAGCATTCAGAACCAGACCTATGACGCTTCTCTGGTACATATCTTTGTGCTGGCAGACAACTGCACCGACAACACCGCCCAGATCGCCCGGGACGCCGGGGCCACCGTGTATGAGCGGTTCAACAAGGAAAAGGTGGGCAAGGGCTATGCCCTGCAGACCCTGCTGCGGTATCTGGGCCAGGATTATCCCGACGGCTTTGACGGCTACTTCGTCTTTGACGCCGACAACATCCTCTCTCCGGATTATATCGAGCGGATGAACGAGACCTTCTCCGACGGCCATCAGATCATCACCAGCTACCGCAACTCCAAGAACTACGGCGACAACTGGATCAGCGCCGGTTACGCCCTGTGGTTCCTCCGTGAGAGCCGGTATCTCAACCACCCCCGGTTTTTGCTGAACACCAGCTGCGCCGTATCCGGCACCGGCTTTTTCTTCAGCCACGCCGTGCTGCAGGAGATCGGCCCCTGGCCCTTCCACCTGCTTACTGAGGACATCGAGTTCTCCATCTATCACGTGACCCAGGGTCACAAGATCGCCTTCTGCCCCGATGCCGTGCTCTATGACGAGCAGCCCACCTCCTTCCGCCAGTCCTGGCGGCAGCGGACCCGCTGGGCCAAGGGCTACATGCAGGTGTTCGCCTGCTACGGCAAGGACCTGGTGAAGGGCGCCCTGAAGGGGAACTTCTCCTGCTTCGACATGTCCATGTCCATCATGCCCGCCTTCTTCCTGTCCGCCATCAGCATCATCTGCAACGTGGCCCTGACGGTGATGATCACCCTGGCCGGCGGCAGCCTGGTAGAGGCTCTGGAACCGGCACTGGGCCTGCTGATGGGTATTTACAACTTCGTGTTCGTGGTGGGCATCATCACCACCATCACCGAGTGGAAGCAGATCCACACCTCCACCGCCAAGAAGATCCTCTACATCTTCACCTTCCCGCTGTTCATGGCCACCTATATCCCCATTTCCGTGGCCGCCCTGTTCCAGCGCAACGTGCAGTGGAAGCCCATTGAGCACCGTGTCTCCGCCGCCCAGCTGCGTGAGCGGAAGAACAAGGACCTGCTGCCCTTCTGAGTCGTGGGCCCTGACGCTCCCCAAAAGATCCATGCACCTGTAAACAACACAAAAGCCCGGCTCCGCATACGGAGCCGGGCTTTTTGCAAAGGGGGTGCTGCCACGTGCGGCGCCTCCTTTGCTGCGCTTGTCATCCTTTCCCGGCGGTGGTATAATGGAGGGTAATCCAATCACTCATACGTCACAGGAGATGATGTTCCATGACCGAATCCACCGCTCCCCAGCTGGTGACCCATCTGCGCTGTACCGGCTGCGGCGCCTGTGCCGCAGGCTGTCCCAAGGGCGCCATCCATATGCTGCCGGACCGGGAAGGTTTCTTATACCCCACCGTTACCGACGCCTGCATCCGCTGCGGCCACTGCGTGCATATCTGTCCCGTCCTGAAGCAGCGTGAGCCCCGGCCGGAGCCCACGGCCTTTGCCGCCTGGAACGACGACGATGCCGTCCGCAGCCGCTCCGGCGCCGGCGGCGTGTTCATGCTGCTGGCGGAATTCATTCTCGATGACGGCGGCGTGGTGTTCGGCGCCGCCCTGGACGAGCAGCTGCAGGTACGGCATATCTGCGTCAAGTCCAAAAACGAGCTGCCCCGTCTCCAGGGGGCCAAGCTGGTGCAAAGTCAGCTGGGTGACACCTACAGCCGGGTCCGGCATTATCTGGACCAGGGCCGCCGTGTTCTGTTTTCCGGCACACCCTGCCAGGTAGACGGCCTGTACCGCTATCTGGGCGAGCATCCGGAAAAGCTTTTGACCTGCGACATCCTCTGCAGCGGCGTGCCCTCCCCGGGGGTATGGGAGCATGTGCTGCACTCCATGGCCTATATCAAGCGCAAAAAGCCCCAGGCCGTCCAGTTCTGTGCCAAATGCAAGGGAGAAAAGGGCCGCCGGTTCCGGGTACGCTTTGAAGGCGGCGGCAGCTACGACGCTCCCCTGGCCAAGTCCGAGCTGGGTCTGGGCATCAAGCGGCGGCTGCTGCTGCGGCCTTGCTGCCACCACTGCCCCTACATGACCCTGGACCGGGTGGGGGACCTCTCCCTGGGCGACTACTGGGGTCTGCCCAAGGACTACCGGCCGGAGGAGCAGCAAAAGGGCATTTCCCTGCTGCTGGTGAACTCTGTGAAGGGCGCCCATATGTTCGACCTGCTGCCGCTGAAAAAGGAAAAGCGGCCCCTGTCCGAAGCCGCTGCCGCCAACCCCGCCCTGTCGGCGCCGGTGCAGCCGCCGGAGGAGCGCTCCGCCTTCTTCGAGGCCTTCGCCCAGCAGCCCTTCCAGCAGGTGCGCACCCGGTTTTTGCAGCCCTCCCCCATCCGCAGCAAGCCCCACTGGTGGCACAAGCTGCTGGGAAAGAAGGAGCGGTGAGGGATGGAAAAAACGCTGCTGCACTGCTGCTGTGCCCCCTGCTCCGTCTCCTGTATCCAGCTGCTGCGCAGCCAGGGCATCGAGCCGGTGGGCTACTGGTATAACCCCAACATCCACCCCTATCAGGAATACAAGGCCCGGCGGGATACCCTGATGGCCTACGCCCCCACCATCGGCATGGAGCTGGTGGTGCAGGAGGATTACGGCCTGCGGGATTTCGTTCAGGCCGTGGCATCGGATATCCCGGGACGGTGCAGCCACTGCTACGCCATCCGGCTCAACGCCGCCGCCCGGTATGCCGCCGAGCACGGGTTTGACTCCTTTACCTCCACGCTGTTCGTCAGCCCCTACCAGAATCATGAGCTGCTGGGCGAGACCGCCCGGCAGGCGGCGGAGCGCTACGGCGTCACCTTCCTGTACCGGGACTTCCGGCCCGGCTTCCGGGATGGCCAGCAGCAGGCCCGGGAACTGGGCTTTTACATGCAGAAATACTGCGGCTGCGTGTTCAGTGAGGAGGACCGCTATCAAAAGCAGATCGCCCGGGACATGGCACAGCCGGAAAAGCATCTTTGATGGACCACGCAAAAAAGCCGTACCCCATATGGGGGTACGGCTTTTTGATACCTGTTACGCCTATACCGGGATGGTGAGCATGGCCGACACATCCGCCGGATCGGTGAAGATCCCGCCCATAGGCGGCAGGGCGGTGAGCAGCAGATAAGCGATGCCCAGCAGGATGGCCAGGGTATACCACAGCAGTTCCCCGCCCCACAGACACCGGCGCAGCACCAGGGCGTACAGCACCAGGCCGGCCGTCAGTACCGCCAGCCAGATCAGCACACTCTTCTGCCGGGAATCCACCCCCAGCAGGGCGCATAAAACCACCATCATCAGAGGCATCAACAGCAGCAGGGCGCAGTGGCCGCCCCGGCTGTCGGAGGCGTCTCCCATACGCCACAGCAGCAAAGCCCCCGGCAGATACGGCCAGAAGCACAGCTTTCCCAGTTCCCAGGGGCTTTCGTTCACCGGTACCAGCACCGCCAGAATGGGGCCGCCGAAGCGGTGCCAGAGCACCTGCAGCATCACGCCCGTTACCACCGTCACGCACCAGCCCAGCACGTACCGGGCCGCCTTTCCCTCCATGCCATCGCCTCCTTCATGGTCACTGTATGCATGACCCGAAAGAAAAAGCACAGCACTTTTCCCCGGATGGGAAAAGTGCTGTTTTCTGCTTTCTATGCATATATCTATGTTCAGCCTGCCAGGATCTCGAATTTCAGTACCCCGGGCATGGAGCTGATCCGGGCCATCATGGCGTCCAGCTCCTCGGTCATCTCGCTGGTCTCGGCGCTGATGGTGACACCGGCGCAGCCGTTGGTGGGAATGGTCTGGTTGATGGTGAGAATATTTGCGCCGGAAACGGCAAAAATAGACAGGTAGCTGCTGAGCATACCGGGATTATCCTTCAAAAGGGCGTAGAAGGTGATGATATGCCCCGCCTTCATGTCCTGGAAGGGCTGAACCGAGTCCTTATACTTATAAAAGGCGCTGCGGCTGATGCCCGCCAGCCGGGCGGCTTCTCCCACGGTGGCGGCTTCCCCCACCTGCAGCATCCGCTTGGCCTCGGCCACCTTCACGAAGATCTCCGGCAGGGCGTCGGCGGATACGATGTAATATTTTTTCTGGCTCATACGGTTTCTCCCATGGTTGTGCACTTGGTTGCCTTGGTTTCTTTTATGGTACCATGTCCAGCGTGAAAACACAACTGTTTTTTCAGGAAGGAGGCTGAGGTCTCTTGGACCAGCAAAAGCGGTTTTTGATCTCGGCGGCGTATTTGGGTGTGATAACGGCGCTGGTGTGGCTGTGCCTGCGGTATCTGCTGGTGTGGCTGCTGCCCTTTGTCATCGCCCTGTGCCTGGCGGCGCTGGCGGAGCCGGCCATCGAGTTCTGCCGCCGGAAGATGCGCTTCAAGCGCTCCTTCACGGCGGCGGTGCTGACGCTGGCACTGCTGCTGCTTTTGACCACGGTGGTTTCGGCGGTGCTGGCGGCGCTGCTGCGCCAGGCCTATGAGTTCCTGACAGGGCTGCCGGAACAGCTGGAGCGTCTGCCGGATCTTCTGGCCGGACTGGAACAGCGGCTGGATCAGTTCTGCGCCGCCTGTCCCGCCCCCATGCGCAGCTGGCTGGATCAGTTCCTCTCCGGCTTTTCCACCCAGCTTTCGGCGGTGTTTGAGGGGCTCTCGGCGCTGCTGCTGGACTATGTGACCCAGGCGCTCTCGGTACTGCCCCAGGCGTTTTTATTCTGCATCACCACGGTTTTGGCGGTATTCTTCACCGCCAGCCGGTATCCCTCCATCATGGCCTTTTTCCGCCGTCAGCTCCAGCCTCAGCGACTGGAAACGGCCCGGGGCGTGAAGGCAAACCTCTTCTCCACCCTGGGCAAATGGCTGCGGGCGGAGCTGATTTTGCTGTTTATCACCTTTACCCAGCTGCTGGCGGGGCTCTTTTTCCTGGGTGAGCCCTATGCCCTGCTGCTCTCCTTTGTCATCGCCCTCATCGACGCCCTGCCGGTGCTGGGCACCGGCACGGTGCTGATCCCCTGGGGGCTGCTGTGCTTCCTGACGGATGATATCCCCCGTGGCATCGCCCTGCTGGCCCTCTACGCCATGATCACCCTGGTCCACAGCATCATGGAGCCCCGGGTGATGGCGGCCCAGGTAGGGCTGCCGCCTCTGGCGGCCCTGGCGGCCATGTACGTGGGCTTCTGCGTCATGGGCGTGGCGGGGATGCTCCTTTTCCCGGCGGCGCTGCTGTTCATCAAGCAGCTCCACGACGCCGGATATCTGCGGCTTTGGAAATAACGGTTTCTTTCCCGGCGCTGCTGTGGTATACTCGCAGTAACGAAGGGAGGCGATGGTATGAACCGGCAGCGCCGGGCGGATCTTCTGCTGGTACTGGTCACCGGCTTCTGGGGGGTGTCCTATCTCCTGATGGACCGGTGCTTGACCCAGATGCCGCCTCTGAGCCTCAACGCATTCCGCTTTCTGGTGGCTTTCGGCGTGCTGGGGCTCATCTATCTGCCCCGGATGCGCCGCATCTCCCGGGCTACGGTGCGCTACAGCGTCATCGTGGGCCTTTGCCTTGCGGCGGTGTATATCTGCTGCACCTACGGGGTGCTGTATACCTCCATCTCCAACGCCGGGTTCATCTGCGCCCTGCCGGTGGTGACCACGCCGCTGCTGGAATTCGTACTGACCCGCCGCTCACCGGGACGGCGGCTGGGGATCTCCCTGGCACTGTGCACCGTGGGCCTGGGGCTTCTGACCCTGGGGGACACCTTCCGTCCCGCCCTGGGGGACGTCATCTGCCTGGGTGTGGCGGTATTCTACGCCGTGGATCTGGTGATCACCGACCGTGCGGTGCGCCACCCGGAGGTAAACCCGCTGCAGATGGGCATCTGCCAGCTGGGTGTGGTGGGCCTTGTGATGCTGCTCCTGACGCTATTGCTGGAGGAGCCCCGGCTGCCCCAGACGCCGGACATCTGGGCCTCGGCCCTGTTCCTGGCGGTATTCTGCTCCGGCATCGCCTTCGTGGTACAGACGGTGCAGCAGCAGTACACCTCCGCCAGCCATGTGGGGCTGATCTTCACTCTCGAGCCCCTGTTTTCCGCCATCGTGGCCTATTGCTTCGCCCATGAGGTACTGGGCCCCCGGGGCTACATCGGTGCCGTGCTGATGATGCTCAGTCTGGTGCTGATGGAGCTGGACGTACCGGCCCTGGTGAGAAAAGTGAGAAAGAAAAAGCAGGAAATAGGAAAATAAAAACCCGTGAGCATGGCTCACGGGTTCAGCCTGTCGAAAAAGTCTTTTCGACAGGCTGCTGCACTTTTTGAAACTTCAAAAAAGTTTCAAAAAGTGGTTTGACTGGACGCGAACGGCCCAGGCCGGCCTCTCTTGGCCTACGGCCAATTCACCTTCAGACAACCCTGACGGTTTTCTTTCACACTATCTTTCCCTCCGTTACGCCGGCACCATCGTATGGTATGGCCTTACGGCCAGGTTCCTACAGAAGCATGCACAAGCATGCAAGTGCAGTGTGCTACAGTACAATCACAAGAAACCTGTTCGGTTACCTGGGAGAAAGGAGGCCCGGAGCATGGAAAGACAGCGGCAGAAACGATGGGACAAGCGGAGGCTGCGGACCATCAGCACGCATATCAGCCTGCGGGATTATGAGGCCCTGCGGTGGCGCTGTGAACGAGAGGGGACCAC
>CALWXA010000044.1 GCA_944385395.1 uncultured Oscillospiraceae bacterium
GCCTCCCGGGCCAGACCGATGACGCTGAGGCAGTCGGGCCGGTTGGGGGTGATCTCAAACTCCACCACGTGATCGTCCATGCCGATGACGGGCCGGATGTCCTCACCGGGCTTGCAGTCCTCCCGGAGGATGAAGATGCCGTCATCGATGCAGTGGGGGAACTCCGCCTGCTGTGCGTGGAGATCGGCCAGGGTGCAGATGGTGTCGGACTTGGTGTTGTAGGCAACCAGATCCCCTTCGTGGAGATTGGCGCAGACGGTGTCGGGGCAGGCGGTATCGCCGCCCAGATCCAGACAGGTGTGGAAGGAACCGTCCGGCTGCTCGGCGCACTCCAGTACCCGGGCGGCTACCACCGGCCCGTAGATTTTGTGACCGGGCTGGATGTCGGCGGGGATGGAGGGCTTCTCCTTGTCCAGAGGATGATAATCCCCCAGAATGGCGGCGGGCACGATGACAGCGTAGGGGAAATCCCGGGTGTCCAGACCCAGCTCGGAAAGACCGCAGAGCATACCGTCGGACACAACGCCCCGGAGCTTGCCCTTTTCGATTTTCTTGCCGCCGGGCAGCAGGGACTTGTGCTGTGCCACCGGCACCAGATCTCCCACGTGCACGTTCCATGCGCCGGTGACGATCTGCACCGGCTCTTCCTTGCCGGTATCCACCCGGCAGATCCACATGTGGTCGGAGTCGGGGTGCTTTTCCATGGCCAGCACCCGGCCCACCACTACGTTCTGGATCTCACAGCCCAGATCCTCGGTAAGCTCCACCTTGGAGCCGGAGAGGGTCATGGCCTCGGCGAATTCCTTGTCGGAGGCTTCGATATGGACGAACTCCTCCAGCCATTTTCTGCTCAGATTCATTGTCGATACCCTCCTTACTCAGAACTGTTCCAGGAACCGCACGTCGTTTTCGAAGATCAGCCGCAGATCGGCGATCTTGAAGCGGCGCATGGCCAGCCGTTCCAGACCCATACCGAAGGCCCAGCCGGTGTATTCTTCACTGTCGATACCGCTCATCTCCAGCACCCGGGGATGGATCATGCCGGCGCCCAGTACTTCGATCCAGCCCTCGCCCTTGCAGGTGGGGCAGCCCTTGCCGCCGCACTTGTGGCACTGTACGTCCATTTCGCAGCTGGGCTCGGTGAAGGGGAAGTGGTGGGGCCGGAACCGGGTGACGGTACCCTTGCCGAAAAGCTCCTCCATCACGGCGTTCAGGGTGCCCTTCAGGTCGGCCATGGTGACGCCCTTGTCGATGACCATGCCTTCCACCTGATGGAACATGGGGGAGTGGGTGGCGTCCACCTCGTCCTTGCGGTATACCCGTCCGGGAGCGATGATGCGGATGGGCAGCTCCATGGTCTCCATGGCCCGGACCTGCATGGGGCTGGTCTGGCTGCGGAGCATCACACGGCTGTCCTCATCAAAATAGAAGGTATCGGACCAATCCCGGGAAGGATGTCCTTCCTCGGCATTGAGCTTGTCGAAGTTGTAGCTGGCCAGCTCGATCTCCGGTCCGTCCAGCACGGTAAAGCCCATGGATACGAATACGTCCTCGAGCTCCTCCAGGGCCTGATACATGGGATGGCGGTGTGCGATGCGCACAGCCTTTCCGGGGATGGTGATGTCCAGAGCCTCGTCTTTCAGACGCTGCTCCAGAGCGGCCTCGGCCAGACGCTTCCGGGCCTCCTCCAGTGCGCTCTCCAGAGCGGCACGCACCTCGTTGGCGATCTGACCCATAACGGGACGCTCTTCGGGGCTGAGGCTGCCCATCTGCTTGAGTACGGCGGTGAGCTCGCCCTTCTTGCCCAGATACCGGACCCGCAGGGTCTCCAGCTCCTCGGTGCCGGCGGCCTGGGTGATGGCATCCAGCGCTGCTTTGCGGATGCTCTCCAGTTGCTGTTTCATGATAGAACCTTCACTCCTTCATAGAATATAGGGGTCTTGGGAGCACCGGGCGTCAGGTTCCATAGGCAAAATAAAAAAGCCCTTTCCTCCCAAACAGGGACGAAAGGACAAAAAAACTTCCGTGGTACCACCCAGCTTCGCAGCCGCCCATGGCGCTGCGCACTCATTTCCCCATAACGGAGGCTGACCCGTCCGTGCATTTCCTCACGGCAGCTCCCGGGCGAACACAGCAGCGCCATCCTGGGCCGGCTTTCAGCCGCCGACCGGCCCTCTCTGACGGATGCGGGATTGCTGTACTTCCCGTTCAACGCTTTTTTTCATTACACATACTTATATCATACCCCGGCCCAAGATGCAAGGGGAAAATCCCGGTCTTTTCGCCGAAAAAACCTCGCATCCGCCGGAAAATAGTGGTATACTATCATAGCAAATCATGGGGAAGGAGGCGGCAGCGTGGAACGGATCGATGAAAGCTTTGTCCGCAGCAATCTGCCCCGTCGTGATCCCTGGGGCCATAAGGGCGACTTCGGCAAGGTGCTGTGCGTGTGCGGCAGCGTGGGCTATACCGGCGCTCCGGTATTCGCCAGCCGTGCTGCGGTGCGTACCGGCTCGGGGCTGGTGTTCCTGGGTGTCCCGGAATCCGTCTGGACGGTGGCGGCGGTGAAAAGCGACGAGGCCATGCCCTTTCCGCTGCCCCAGCAGCAGGGGAAGCTGGCTGCTTCTGCTGCCGCTGCGCTGCTGGAGCGTGCTGCTGGCTGTGATGCCGTGCTGGCAGGCTGCGGCCTGGGCCGCAGCCGGGAAAGTGACGGCGTGGTGTGGGACCTGCTGGATGTGGACTGTCCCCTGGTGCTGGATGCCGACGGCATAAACGCCCTGTCCGGACATATGGATAAATTGTCCCGCCGTCTGGGCCGCTGTACGGTGCTGACGCCCCATGAGGGGGAATTCCTCCGTGCCGGCGGCAGTCTGGATGCAGGCCGGGTGCAGGGCGCCCTGACCTTCGCCGCCGCCCATGGGATATACCTCATCCTCAAGGGCCACGAAACGGTGGTGGCATCGCCGGAGGGACGGGTGATGGTGAATACCACCGGCAATTCCGGCATGGCCAAGGGCGGCAGCGGTGACGTGCTTGCGGGCATGGTGCTTTCGCTGCTGGGCCAGGGCATGGAACCCTTTGCGGCCTGCTGCTGCGCCGTGTATCTTCATGGCCGGGCAGGGGACTTGGCAGCGGCGGACCTGGGGGAACGTGGCATGACTCCCATGGACCTGCTGGAACGGATCCCCCGGGCGCTGCAGGAAGCGGAATAGAGAAAGAAGCGTTGGTGGGTGCGGAAAGCCTTCCGAATCTGGATTCGGAGGGGACGCATGTTGAAAAGGATCTGGTTGCTGCTGCCGCTGGTGCTGCTGCTGAGTGGCTGCGGCGGCACGGAAGAGGAGGCCGGTGCGCTGCAGCAGCGCTATGGGTTGCTGGAGAGCGCCCAGGCGGAGGCGGAGATCATCTGCCACCTGCCCGGTGAAAGCCGCAGCTTTACGGTGACCACAACGGTGGAATCGGAGGGCGCTACCACCACCATCCGGGCTCCGGAGGAGGTGGCGGGCCTTTCCGCCACGGTGAGCGGGGAGGACCTTCTGGTGAATTACCAGGGTGCCGCCATAGCCTCGGGGCTGACGCCGGTGCTCTCACCGGCCAACTGCGTGCCGTACCTGCTGCGTGCGGCAGGGGACGGGTATCTTCTGGAGCATGGCCGGGAGACCATCGACGGGATGTCCTGCCTGCGGCTTTCCTTTGATACCACCGCTTCTGATGGGGAAAAAATCGTCTGTACCGTCTGGTTTGAAGAGGAGAGCGGCGTACCGTGCTACGGGGAATTTTCCCGTGACGGCGCCGTGGTGATGACGGTACGGATCCAAAGCTTTGAAATGACGGGAAAAGAGGCATAAGGAACAATGGAATCGACACTGAAGAGGACCTGGGCGGAAATCGATCTGGACGCACTGGAGCGGAATTACCATGCGCTGCGCCGGCATATCGGCCCTGACGTGAAGTTTTTGGGTGTGGTGAAGGCGGACGCTTATGGCCACGGTGCGGTGCAGGTGGGCCGGCTGCTGCAGCAGCTGCAGGCGGACTATCTGGCGGTGTCCAGTGTGGACGAAGCCATGGAGCTGCGTCAAAACGGCATTACTCTGCCTATTTTGATCCTGGGCCATACGCCCCAGGAACAGGTGGAGCTGATGATCCGCAACCATATCACCCAGGCGGTGACCTGCCGGGCCAAAGCCCTGGAGTATAGCGAGGAAGCGGTGCGCTGCGGCGGGGAGCTGACAGTACATATCAAAGTGGATACCGGTATGTCCCGACTGGGCTATTTGTGCGCCGGCCGCCATTTTGAAACCGGCGTCCAGGGCATCTGCGATGCCTGCAAGCTGCCGGGCCTGCGGCCGGAGGGCATTTTTACCCACTTCGCCGTGGCAGACGAGCCGGACGCCGACAGCGCCGCTTATACCAAGCGCCAGTTTGCCCTGTTCCGTCAGGTGATCCGGGGTGTGGAGGAGCGCTGGGGCCAGAGCTTTGCCCTGCACCATTGCGCCAATACCGGCGCCACCGCCTGCTGGCCGGAAACGTACCTGGATATGGTGCGCCCTGGCCTGCTGCTCTACGGCTGCGGGGAACTGTCCCGGCAGCTGGGTCTGGAGCCGGTGATGACATTGAAAACCACGGTCAGTACCGTCAAGACCTATGACCCGGACACGGATGTCAGCTATGGCCGTCTCTTCACCACCCAGAGAACCACCCGCATGGGCGTGGTGCCCTACGGCTATGCCGATGGTTTCCTGCGTTGCCTCTCGGGCCGCTGCAGCCTGATGACGGCGGAAGGCCCGGCGCCCCAGCGGGGCCGGATCTGCATGGATATGTGCATGATCGACCTGACGGACCTGCCGGGTGTGGACGTAGGGGCGGAAGTGGAGATTTTCGGCAAGCGTGCTCTGGTGGAGGACCTGGCCCGCCGGGCGGATACCATTCCCTATGAACTGACCTGCGCCGTAAGCAAGCGGGTGCCCCGGATCTATTACCGCCAGGGCCAGGCAGTGGAGCGTGAATTGCTGCTGCGTTTTTGAGGACAGGAGGCGGAACCGCCGGGGCGGGATGCGCATAGGATAAAACGGGACGAAGAGCTGCGCCTGCAAGCAGGTGCGTATAAATTCCGCGGCTGCGTGGGAGAATGAAAGTGACCCGAATCCAAGGCGGGTACTTCTTGGCGGCGGAGTGTGAACTTTGTGGATACGAATGTAAAGCGCGGCGAGATTTATTACGCCGACCTCAGTCCCGTGGTCGGCAGCGAACAGGGCGGCGTGCGTCCGGTGCTGATCGTGCAGAACGACACCGGCAACCGGCACAGTCCCACCGTGATCGCAGCGGCCATCACGTCTCAGACGGGAAAGGCAAAGCTGCCCACACACATTGAATTGGCGGCCCAGTGCTGCGGGCTGCCCAAGGATTCGGTGATCCTGCTGGAGCAGATCCGAACGCTGGATAAGCGGCGTCTGCGTGAGCGGATGGGCCGTGTGGACGGAGCGGTGATGGAAAAAGTGGATGCAGCCATAGCGGTGAGCTTTGGGCTGCCCCGCAGCCGACTGGTATAGCGGATGACGGAGGGCTTACATACCTTCCGTCGTCCTACTGGCAGACAAGAAAAAGGTCCGTGATGCATAGGATGCATCACGGGCCTTTTCAGCTTTCTGCGGTCTCCGCGCCCGGGGCTTGTGGCTGATGGGCGATCCGCAGGGCCGCCGTTTGCATCCCATGAACGGCCTTTGGCTCCAGGGAGGTGGGGGAATGGACATACCGGTGCGCTGTGATGACCGGACGGTGGGCTGGCTGCAGGTGGAGCGGCAGGAGGGGGATACAAGCTTTGTGTTCCGCCCCGGCGCTCTGGAGCCGGGTCTGTACCGCATCGTGGTGCAGGGCACCGCCGGAACGCTGACTTTGGGTGCGGTGGAGGGCGGCGCCGTGCTGCGCCGCCGTTTTTCCGATGCCATGACCCGCCCGCTGGGCCGGGTGGTTTCCGCCGCGGCCCAGCGCTGCACCGGCGGCAGCTGGCTTCCCGCCCGGCAGCAGGATTTTCCTCATCTTCCGCTGCCTGCCGGTGCCCTGATGCGCCGCAGCGGCCAGGGGTATACTCTGGCCTTGCCCTTTGACGCCGACGGCCCCTTTCCGCTGCCCCAGCTTTTCTGCTTTGCCCGGGTGTGCCGGATGGAGGGCCGCCAGTGGGTGCTCTACCGCCTGGATCACCAGGGCCGCCCCCTGCTGCCTTGAGAAAGTTTACATTTCCTCTACCATATCTTGTGTGCCTGTGGTATAATACCTCATATTCAGCATGCCACATCATGCCTGGAGGGAGGAAAAGAGAGATGAGATGTCCTTACTGTGGCTATAAAGAGAGCAAGGTGGTGGATTCCCGTCCTGCCGAAGAAGGCAGCAGCATCCGCCGCCGCCGGGAGTGCCTGCAGTGCGAGAAGCGCTTTACCACCTATGAGACGGTGGAGAGCCTGCCTATGGTGGTGATCAAGAAAGACGGCAGCCGCCAGAGCTTTGACCGCAATAAAGTTCTGCGTGGCATCCAGCGTTCCTGTGAAAAGCGGCCGGTGTCGGTAGCGGATATGGAGCGCATGACCACGGAGATCGAGCAGGAGATCCAGAATATGCTGGAGCGGGAGGTCAGCACATCCGTCATCGGCGAAAAGGTCATGGAGAAGCTGAAAAAGGCCGACGAGGTGGCGTACGTCCGTTTCGCTTCGGTGTACCGCCAGTTCAAGGATATCAATACGTTCATGAGCGAGCTCAATAAGCTTCTGAACGAAAAATAAGGGTTCAGAAGATATTTTCCAACCGGATGTCTTCCATTGCTTTCAAAACGCCCAGTTCATCCCGCAGATCCAGTAATGCCTGGAAAGCGTCCTGACCGTCCGATTGCCGGCAAAGCCGGAGTGCCTGGGCCAGCTGCAGCTGGATCTCGTCCAGCTCCTGGTGGGAAGCTACCATCCGTAAAAAGAACTGGGTCTGCTGCCATTGCTCCGCCAGCTCCTGAAGGGGACTGACGGCGCTACTTGGATCATCCAGAGCCAATGGCGCTATCTCGTCCAGCTCCTGCTGCCAGCGGCTGCACTTGCCGGTGATCCAGAAACTGCCCGCTACAGCGGCACAGAGCAGCACCAGCAGTACCAGAATGGATGCAAGCCATGGCTTCATGAGGCGTCCTCCTTTTTGACGCAGAAGATGACGCCCCGGGCGTCTACCGTCAGCAGGAATACCTGCTCGGGGCGGGCGATGTGCTGCTGCTTGAGCTGTTTGCGCAGCCAGTCGTCGTTGAGCCCTGCCGCCTTGAGATTGGCGTGGAGCACCCGGCCGTCGTTGATGACGATGGTGGGCAGGAATACGTCGTCATCCACGGTGAGATCCATCTGCTCCGGCGTTGCCGGCTGCTGATGGGACCGCAGCAGGACGGACAGCTGCCCGCTGGTTTCCAGAATGGCGTATTTCACCGTGGACAGATCGGTAACACCCTGGCAGCGCAGTTCTTCCACCAGCTCGTCAATGGTCAGGCGGTTGTGGCGCATGGCCTGCTGCTGCACCTTTCCATCCCGGATGATGACGGTAGGTCGTCCGCACAGCAGCGAACGGAACCGCAGACTGTGGAGACAGGCGCAGCTGAGCAGCAGGGACAGGCATAAAAGCGCCGCAATGGGCATGATGCCGTAAACCAGCGGGATGCTGAAATCCTGCATGGGTACGGCGGCCAGATCGCTGATGAGCATGGTCAGTACCAGCTCGGTGGGTTCCAGCTCGCCGATCTGCCGTTTGCCGGTAAGGCGCAGTCCCACCAGGATCACGCCGTAGAGTATGACGGTGCGCAGCAATGCAGTAAACAAATCCATATCCCCCTTTTTCGGTTTAGTATCCGCCGAAACGGGGAAATTATGAACCAAGGATACTTTGATACAGCAAAAAAGGCCTCAGGGCTTTTTTTGAATAGATGGATCGCAGAATGAGAAAGGAGGACTATGGGCCGCTGGCTCATCAGAAGCGCCAGTGCCTGCGCCCTTTGGGCCGCAGGACGACGAGGGGGAGAGAGAATCGAAGTTTTCGGCGGGAGCTCTCCCGTACCGCCCGGGTGCGTACGCAGCTGACAAATATGCGGGTGACCGCAAAACAGAGAGGCTGCGGCCGGGCAGAGAGGCAAATTGTCTGCGTGTTTGACCTCTTGATGCAATCGACCAATCAGGAGGAAAAAGAATATGTGTGGAATCGTAGGTTACGTGGGAACGCAGCAGGCCGCCCCCATTTTGCTGGACGGGCTGCGCCGGCTGGAATACCGCGGCTACGACTCAGCCGGCATCGCCGTGTGCGGTGACGGCCGTTTGAACGTGCGCAAAACCAAGGGCCGGCTGCAGGCGCTGGCGGAGGCCACCCATGAGGGTGCAGATCTTCCGGGCAGCCTGGGCATCGGCCATACCCGCTGGGCCACCCACGGTGAGCCCAACGACATCAACGCCCATCCCCATGTCAGCCGCAGCGGTAAGATCGCCGTGGTTCATAACGGTATCATCGAGAACTATGTGATGCTGCGGGAAGCGCTGCAGGCCAAGGGCTATGAGTTCATCTCCCAGACGGATACGGAGGTGGTGGCTCAGCTGCTGGACTATTTTTACGGCTCCTGCGGTGATATTTTTGAAGCCGTCACCCAGATGATCCATACCGTGGAGGGCGCCTATGCCCTGGGCATCATCTGCTCCGATTTCCCGGACCGTCTCATCGCCGTGCGCAAGGAAGCGCCGCTGCTGCTGGGCTATGGCAGCGACGGCAACTATATCGCCTCGGACGTGACGGCCCTGATCCGGCACACCCGTGATGTGGCCTATATGGAAGACGGGGAACTGGCGGTGTTGGACGGCCACGGCATCCGGGTGTATGACCGGACGCTGTGCCCGGTGCATAAGGAGCGCCACCATGTGGACTGGGACATCGACGCAGCGGAAAAGGGCGGTTATCCCCACTTCATGCTCAAGGAGATCTTCGAGCAGCCCCGGGCCATCCGGGAAGCCACGGCGGCCCGGATCCGTGACGGCCGGGTGGAGCTGGAGGATCTGCACATGACGCCGGAGGAGATCCGGAATATCGGCAAGATCTATATTGTGGCCTGTGGCTCATCGTACCACGTGGGCATGGTGGGCAAATATAACCTGGAGCGCATGCTCCGCCGGAACGTGGAGGTGTGCCTTGCCTCTGAGTTCCGTTACAGCGACCCCATCGTGGGCCCCGGCGATCTGGTGATCGTTATCAGCCAGTCCGGCGAGACCCTGGATACCATGGCGGCGCTGCGGGAAGCCAAGAAGCGCGGCGCCCGGATCCTGTCCATCGTCAACGTGGTGGGCAGCTCCATCGCCCGGGAATCCGACGATGTGCTGTATACCTGGGCCGGCCCGGAGATCGCCGTGGCCACCACCAAGGCTTACAGCACCCAGATGGCGGTGCTGAACCTGCTGGGCCTTTATTTCGGCGATATTATGGGTACCGTCAGCAGCGAGCTGTACCATGAGGTGGTGCAGGGCATGCTGGCCCTGCCGGACCAGATGGAGGAGATCCTGGCCCAGCCCGGTACCATCCATGAGGCCGCCAAACTCTTTGCCGGACAGGAGAGCATCTTCTTCATCGGCCGCAATCTGGACTACGCCTTGTCGCTGGAGGGCAGCCTGAAGCTCAAGGAGATCTCCTATATCCATTCCGAGGCTTATGCCGCCGGCGAGCTGAAGCACGGTACCATCTCCCTGGTGGAGGAGGGCACACCGGTGGTGGCGGTGGGCCTGTACGAGCCCCTGTTCGATAAGGCCATGAGCAACGTGGTGGAGGTTCAGGCCCGTGGCGCCCATGTGCTGGCCCTGACCACGGAGCAGCACCGTGAAGAGATGGAGCGCCGGGTACCGGTGGTGCTCACCGTACCCCAAACGCAGCAGATGCTGCTGCCTCAGCTGGGCGTGATCCCGCTGCAGCTGCTGGCCTATTATATTGCGCTGGAACGTGGCTGCGATATCGATAAGCCCCGCAATCTGGCCAAATCCGTTACCGTGGAATAATCCCTGCCATGAAAAGCCGTCCGGCATTTGCCGGGCGGCTTTTTTACTGTGGTGAAAATCCCCCCTTCCTTTTTCCCGGCGGATAGGCTATAATCGAAATAATATGACCGGAAGGAGCATGGATCATGACACCACAGCTTGCCAAATCCCTTGCAGAGGTACGAACCATGTCCATAGTGGGCATGTGCAAAAATGCCGGTAAAACCACGGTGCTCAACTGGCTGCTGGCCAACAGCCGTCAGGAACGGATCCTGGGCCTGACATCCATCGGCCGGGACGGTGAATCCACCGACGTGGTGACAGGCACGGAAAAACCCAGTATCTTTGTGCCGGAAGGTACGCTGGTGGCTACCGCCAAGGATATGCTGCGCCTGGGTGACGTGACCAAGGAAATTCTGGCCACCACTGGTATTTCCACTCCTTTGGGGGAAGTGGTGGTGCTCCGTGCCCGCAGTGCCGGCTATGTCCAGATCGCAGGTCCCTCCATCACTACTCAGCTCCGGGATGTCTCGCAGCTGTTTTTTGAGCTGGGCGCCGGCCAGACCATCATCGACGGCGCACTGGGCCGTAAGTCCCTGGGTGCCAGAACGGTGGCTGAGGGTGTGATTTTGTGTACCGGTGCCAGCTACCATATGAGCATGGAAAAGGTCATCGAGGATACGGTGAACATCTACCGCATCATGAACCTGCCCAAGGCCGCCACGCTGCCTCCGGAACCGGAAAACGGGCTGGAGGATTGCCTGAAGCAGCATGGCGAAGCCCTTGTGAGCGGAGCGCTGACGGATTCCATGGTGCTGCCCCTGCTGCGCAGCGGCCTTTTGCGCAATGGCCGGCTGGTGGTGAAAGACCCCAGCAAGGTGCTGCTGAAGCCGGATACCCTGGACAAGCTCCAGACCCGGCAGGTCCGCCTGGAGGCCGTGGATGCCGCCCGGACGCTGTGCATCACCATCAATCCCGTCTCCGCTTATGGCTGGAAGTTCGATAAGGACCTGTTTTATGAGAAAATGAGCCAGGCCGTGGATGCGCCTGTGATCAATGTGAAGGAGGAGCTGGCATGATCGCCATTCGTTTTGAGGAAAGAGAGAAGATCGGCCTGCAGTACGCTCTGGATACCCTCCATGGCTGCAGCCCCTTTGGCATCGAAAAGATCCGCCGCCTGCGCTTTTACAGCCCCGAGGAGCGTGCGGAGCTGGAAACGGAGCTTTATAACGTGGAGCAGTCCGCCAAAGCCGCCGATGAGCTGAAGAACGTATACGATAAGATCTGTCTCCTCCTTTGCCAGATGAAGGAGATCCGGGGTACGCTGCGGCGGATCCAGGCCATGGAGTGCCCGGACCATGTGGAGCTTTTTGAACTGAAAAACTATCTGCAGCGCATGGAGACCCTGATCCCCCTGCTGCAGCAGATGGACGAGGTCTGCCATCTCCGGGACCTGACGTTCCACGATCCGGCTGCTGCGCTGGCGGTGCTGGACCCGGAGCGCACCCGCAGCCGGGGCTTCTATATTCCCGACAGCGCCAGTCCCCGCCTCCGGGAGATCCGCCAGCAGAAAAAGCAGGTGGAGGAGGAGCTGTACCACGCAGAGACCGACGCCCGGAAGGACGAACTGCGCACCAAGCGCACCCGGATCTGCGCTGAAGAGGACAGTGAGGAGATGAAGATCCGCCAGTCCATGGGCAGCCAGCTGGCGCCTATGGTGGGGGATCTGCTGGCTGATACCGATGCGGTGGGCCGTCTGGACTTCCTGATCCAGAAGGCCCGGTTCGCCGTGCGCTACGGCGGCGTGCGGCCGGAGATCACCGACGGCCACCTGGAACTGGTGGATATGGTGAACCCGGAGCTGTGCGACCTGCTGCAGGAAAGGGGCCGGTCCTTCGTACCGGTGACCATTTCCCTGGACCGTGGTGCTACCGTTATTACCGGCGCCAATATGGGCGGCAAGTCCGTGGCCATGAAGACGGTGGCGCTGAACGTGCTGCTGCTGCAGGCCGGTTTCCTGGTTTGCGCCAAGGAGGCTCGGATGCCCCTTTTCCACAGCGTAAAGATGCTCTTTGATGACCTGCAGTCCATCCAGAGCGGCCTGAGCGGCTTCGGTTCTGAAATTGTGCAGTTCCAGAAGGCCCTGGACGAGGTGGAAGACGGCTTCGCCCTGTTTTTGCTGGATGAGTTTGCCCGTGGCACCAACCCTGACGAAGGTGCGGTGATCGTCCAGGCTGTGACCCGCTACCTCAATGGGGTGGACGCCATCTCGCTGCTGACCACCCACTATGACAAGGTGGCGGAAAATGCCAACGCCCATTATCAGATCATCGGCCTGCGTGACGTGGACCCGGAAGCCATTCGGCGGGAGCTGGCGGTCACCGGCGACGACGGTATCCAGGTCATTGCCCGGCATATGAATTACGGTCTTTACCGGGTGGAAGGGAAGTCTGACTGCCCCCGTGACGCCCTGAATATCTGCCGTATGCTGTCTTTGAAACCGGAGATTCTGGCCCAGATCGAGCAGGCCTATTGAGGGCTGATTATAAGAACTTTTTTTCTTGGGAATAAAAAATAGTTGTTGATTTTCCCGAAGAATCCCTTGACAAAAACATCGAATGTCGTATAATTTAGATAGTGAATTCCGTATATAGACAATAGAGGTGCGGAAACAGGGTACCGGTGTGCAATAGGTTCAGGCGCTTGCAAAAGCGCACCGGGAAGGGGTTTTTCGCCGAAAGGACAGAGTTGGCCTGCGCTTTTGTCCTTGGTTTCGCTGTGTAAGCGGCGTTACTGTCATGTTTTCTTGCAAAACGTGGAGCGCTATTGGTCACCTGCTTGACCGATAGCGCTTTTTTTGCGGGCATATCGGCCTGGGCAGCACGTAATTCCAGTAAGACCCAAAGGAATCCAATATAATTATAAGGAGGACAAACATCATGGAAAAGATGACTTCTACCCTGCGTCTGAGAATGAGCGCCAAGGACGCCCACTACGGCGGCAATCTGGTGGACGGCGCCCACATGGTACATCTCTTTGGCGATGTGGCCACCGAGTTGCTGAT
>CALWXA010000045.1 GCA_944385395.1 uncultured Oscillospiraceae bacterium
GTGAGACCGAATTACTGAAGAAGGAGCTTGACTACATTATAACGATTACCCCCACAAAAATAACGATTAACAATCTTATAACGATTACTTTACGGTCAACAACCGTATAGATACTAAAATTCCTGCCACAGAAGCTGTCATGGCAGGGATTGTTTTCTGTTCGAATGTTCAGAAAAGCTGAAAAGCCCCATAAAACAGGCAATAAATAAGAACCGTGACCTTGATACGCATTGTATCAAAATCACGGTTCTTATTTGGCGGAGTAGGAGAGATTCGAAATCTCTAAGATGGTTGAAAATGCAGGCAACAGGGGTGGAACTGTGTCCGGACTGTGTTCAGCTCCCATCGGATGCCCGATCCGTCCTGAGTTTGTATACCTTGGCCAGTCGGGCGTCCATGTCGCCGTTCCAGCCGTGGGCCTTATAGTTTGCGAACATTTCGTCCAGCACCCGCCGCTCTGCGGGAGTGGCGAAACCTTTGTCCAGCAGCCGCTCGATCTCCTCACTCATACGGTGATAGGACAGGAGCCGCAGGGTCTCCAGACCAGCGTCAATCTTTTCGGTGAGCGCTTTACGGCCGGCTCTCTCCGCAGCTTCTGCTTTATCCCGTCGCTCGAAAAAACGACGGACGAAGAACAGCACCAGGCCGCTGGAGAGGACGGAGGACAAGACCCCTGTCAGGATCTCCATGGGCAGCACCTCACTTTTCCGGCAGTACCAGCCTGTCACCGGGACGGATCAGGGAACCAGTGATGCCGTTGAGCTTCTGGATCTCCGGGTAGCGGCTGCCATCACCCAGCTGATCCTGGGCGATCTGCCACAGGCTGTCGCCGGCCTTGACGGTGTACTTCCGCTGCGCCGGTGCGGAGGTATCGCCACCGGGGATCTTGATGACCTGACCAGGGTAGATCAGGCTGGGATCCTGGATGCCATTGTAGGCGGCCAGCTCCTGGTGGGTGGTGCCGTATGCCTGGGCAATGCCCCACAGGGTATCACCGGGTTTGACGGTATACTCCACTTCGCCGGTGGGCTTCTCCGGCTCAGCATTGGGATCCACATAGGCGATGCCGAAGTAGTCGCACATGCCCTTTGCGGTGGCCTGGGCGATGGCTTCCATGTTGTCGTGGAACCACTGGGCATCGGCCTTGTTGTCGTGGAACACGTGCTCCTCGTAATAGGAAGCCGCAGCCGGGACACGCAGTTCGTACCACTCGTCGGTTTCAGACAGCCGGATGGGCTGGTCGTAGATCTGCTTGCGGTACTTGAGGATGCAGTCGGCCAGTTTCTTGCCACGAGTGCTGCCGGGATAGATCATGGGACGGTAGCCCCGAACCGTGCCGTTGAAAGCATTGGTGTGGCTGATGTAATGAATATCGGCGCCCCAGGCATCGGATTCCTTGACGGCCTGAATCATCAGCTCGTCACCGTCGGTGGTGCTGTCCTTGGGCGGACGGCGATAGCCACGCTTGGTCTCGATGCCACAGGCGTGGAGGTGCTTTTCCAGCACGTCCAGATACTGGTTGTTGTGGGTGTTCTCGTCGCAACCGGCGATGGCACAGGGGTTGTACCAGTGATAGGGAGCGGACAGATATACCTTTGCCATTTTACTTTACCTCCGTTTCGTTGCCGCTGAGCTGCTTGACTGCCTGATTCACACCAGTTGCAGCCAGACCACTTACGATGCCCACTGCTGCGGCAGTGATGTAGTCGGTTGCGGGGAAGTCAGGCATGATAAACATACCCACAACACCCAGCGCACCGCCGGCCACGCCGCAAATGATGGGAATCCACTTGTTGTCCAGGCCAGTGGCCTTGACGATCTGACCTGCAATGTAGGCGATGACGGTGATTGCCGCCACACTTGCGATTCCAAAGTCCATTATGATTTCTCCTTTCTTATTTCCACCTTCCAAAGATGGTAATTGACATATTTACGGTTCTTGAATTTTGATTGCCTACTGCATATACAGAACAACTGGAACCATATGCAGCCACATACCCGAAACCAGTACCAGAACCAAGTCGTGCATTCGCATGTGCAGAGTAAACCTCTTTCAGTGCAAACGGATAAGTCACAGATGCGTCAGAGTTATATCCCCCCAAAAGCTGTATGGTTGAGGAGCCGGTAACAGTCCCAGTGAACATCAAAATGCAGAACCCATCACTATATTTTCGATAATGCCAGTTTCCGCTATCACCTTCACTCTCGACATACGGAACAGATAAATCACTTAAAATTTCCGCCGCTGTTCTGTGATACACCCATCCGCTACTATCAAGAACACAGAACTTGCTCGCTTTGCTTGAAAGGTGTGTGTCTGCGGTGGTTTGTAGCCATCTCCCAACGACGTAACCACTTGAATTGATATATCCTTGACTTACGCCGTTTTTGACGATCTCTATTTTGCTTTGGCTAAGAACAGCTTCACCTGCATCGCTTCTTATAGAAACCGGTACACTGAAATCGAACGCATCATTGCCCCAGCTGAACACAGGCTCACCACGGGTCACCAGACCGGTCACAGACACCGAGGTCAGCACATTAGAGCCGCTGCCGTCTTGGGCCTGGATCTCGAAGTCGTAGGACTTGCGGTAGTCGTAGAACTCGCCCAAGGACACTGCTCCATTGGATCGGTAGGCGGCCCGCTCGGCATCTATCGTGATGCTGGCGACAGAGATCTGACTGTAATTGCTCCAGTTCTCCGTGCCGGCCTCCCGGTACCGGAAGCGGATGGTCAGTGTGTTTTCTGCAGCGCCGAAGCTGCCAGAGAAGAAGTTGCCGGAGAATTCCACGTTGACCTGATTGCTGGTGGGTGAAAGACGGCTGAAAATCGGGTCAATGGTCAGAGGCACATAGTCTACCACCTGAGGTGATACCGTGGCAGATCCGGGATAACCACGGCTGTCCACGGCAGCGAAGGCGAATTGGGATGCCTCCACCTGTGGTATCTCCAGTATCCCGCTGCTGGGGATAGCGGCACCGTTGACGGTGCGGGATACAATGGATGCCGCATTTTTGGCCGCTGCAGTGATGGTACAGCGAGCCGTGGAGCGGTAGCGGATGAGCTTGGCGGCGCTGCCTGTCAGGGCCAGCGTGGCGGCATTGATGTCCTCCACAGTGCCCGATACTTCCGGGGAGGAGATCAACGGCGAGGCGGTGGCGCGCATGGTGGTAGTGTTGGTGCCGATGAGCTGGCCACTGCTGTAGGTATAGCATTTGATGGTCACCGTAGCGTATGCAGCACTGGGGATGGTGGCATAAATGGCTTCCGGCACCGTCCAGGGAATGGAGGTTGCCGCTGAATCAGAGACGATGGTGGTCTCCGATATGCCGCTGCATTGATAGGTGATCTTGTGCCGGTAGGAGGAGACTGCCCGGGTGATGGCGATGGTGGACACGCTGCCGATATCAGCATTGGTGGCCGCCACGGTGCTGGCCCGGGGGATCATCGGCAGAGAGGCGGACCCGGACAGAGAGCCGCTTTGCAGCGAGGAGACGGTGGAGTCGTTGATATCGAAGGATCCAACGATCCTGCAGGAAAGGGATCCATCGATAGTGTGGGATACATTCCCTGTCCACGTTGCAAAGGTACATACCACATAGTTTCTTGTGTCGATATAGTCCAGGGTAGGCGACACAGTTTTCCCATTCACGGACAGGGAAACGATGGGGAGCCGTTCCCGGTTCCATGCGCTGTTGGCAAAGGCAGTACACTGCACTTTCAGCTTTACCGTGATATTGGACGTGTTGCCGGCAATGCTCTGGCTGTTGACAGCCCATTCGCACCAGTACTTGTAGCTGCTGGTGGCACCACTGCTGCTCCGTACACTGCCGGTGATCTGGCCGCTGGTGGCCATTAAGATACACCTCCTGTTCCGATCCAGAAGCAGCCGGTGCGCGCTTCACCGCTGTCTCCTGTATAGTCCTCAAAGCGGGAATTGCTTCCCACAATGAGATATTGCCTGGCGGTCAGGTTGACCGCCTCCACGCCCCGGTTATTGGCTGTCAGGATGGGGGTATCATTGCGGGTCACATACATGCCGGTGTTGTCCAGCCGATTGGCCATTTCCTCGCCCGGCTTGGAGATCTTTAAGCCGTCGGCGTTGAAGGTATACCCGGTGGATGTGGTGACCGAGTCGATACCATCCACCGCTGCCTGGATCTTATCGTCTGTGGCCTCTCCGGCCGCCTGGATGTCATCCTGCAGGCCAGATAGTGCATCCTCTACGCTTTGACCAGAGGCCCGCAGGACGATGTTGTCCGCCTCCATGCGCAAAATGCCCTGGGTGAGATCCAGATAAAAGGTTTTGCCGTCCTCACTTTGGATGGTTCCGGCCACCAGATTGGCGGCCTTGACAAAGGAGGCAAGAAGCCCATCATCCAGCGTGGCACCCATGGTAAAGGGCCCATCATAGCCGTTCTGGCTGGCGCCCCAGCCCTCATAGTTGAAGCGCCATACCTTGGTGGCCAACAGCGGATCCGGATCGTCTGCAATATAGAGGGTATCGGGCATGCCGTCGGCATTGGTGTCCAGCAGCCGCACGGCGCCGCCTCTGGCGCCCAGGATCCCGTCTGTCAAGGCTCCGACGAGCTGCTCCACCAGCTGCTTGCCGGGCTTGGCGTCGATCTCCTTTTGCTGCTCTACAATGGTCTGCGCCAGATTTGCCTTGACCCGGCCCAGGGTGATGGAGTCATAGCGATCCAGCAGCACGTTGTATTCCGTGGCCACGGCCCGGGCGGTTGCGTTGACGCCCAGCTGGGCAAAGATCACCGTCACGGTGTCGCCCAGGGAGATGCGTTCCAGGATGCCGCTTGCCTTGTAGTCCTCGGTCTTTTCCAGGTCTACAAATTCCACCTTCCAGCTGACCGCCGGTACGCCAATGGAATTGCTCTCGATGTACGTGGTGGCGGCATCCCGCAGCTGCTCTTCGGTGGGAGCCTCATCAAACTTTTCGGTGAGATCCAGCGGCAGGATCTTGGTATAGCCAAAGGATCCCGGTGCATTCACCACCCGTTCCGGCAGTTCCAGGTAGACGTCCTCTGCCTGATAGTAGGGATAGACCCCGGTATAGCAGTCAGCGCAGTTCTCGTCCTGCTCCAGGTCGGTGAGATTCTTCCCGTAGCGGATGGTGACGCCGTGATCGGCGCCTCGCCGGGCCAGGAGCGAGACCTGGAACACATTGTAGGTGTACTCGCCGCCGTAGGTGTCCAGGACGCTGCCCTGGGTCCCGCCCATCAGCGAGAAGATGGAGGCCGGGGCCGACACCACCATATCCCCGCCGCCGGATTTATCCGTCTGAAATACGAAGGGACAGTCCGTGACAGCGTGATTCTTCAGGGCGGCCATGGCTCCGGCTGCGCCGGATGCCGTGTAGGGAGATACTGCGATGCCGGACAGGTCATAGACCAGATGCCGGGCATATACGGTGATGATGCCGCCCATGGGCTTGGTGATGCGGTAGATCCGGAAGGGCTGCTCATCGGTCACGGTGTCCGGCTTGGCCATGATGATGCAGCGCTGGGCGATGCTGTCGTACAGTGCGCCGGTGATGGGATACTCCATCACCAGCTCCAGTTCTCCGTTGAGCTCCTGGGACACTGTACAGGAGAATGCATCTGTGAGATGCCCCAGGCCGAAGCTCACAAAGTAGATTTCTTCGGGCGGATAGAGACGCAAATTTATCATACAGTCCACCACCTTGGCTTGATGCTCACTGCGGTAATGCCGCCGGAGAATGTAACGACGTTTTCACCAGGCTGCAGCTGGGGAAGATCCCCGCTGGCCGTTGCTCCAATGACATGGCCGGCCTCGCTGTCGATGGTGCAGCTCCCGTCCATGTCCTCCAGATCCAGGACTTGGCCCTGGATGGTCAGAGTGCCGGATCCGCTGCCTGTGACGGTGATCAGTGGCAGCGCCGTGAAAAACGTGGTGTTTGCAATGAATCCGCCGGAGGATACCACGGTGGGAGACTCGCCGGAGACCAAATACCGCTGGGGTTTGCAGTTGAAGGTGAGATCAAACTGCCCTGCACGGTTGATGAGCTCCGGCGTCACGTCCACAGGGCCGGCGAACATAGCCATGCGGAACTCATCCGGGTGATAATCGTCCTGGAGCCGCTGGTAGCCCCGCTGCGACAGAAGGAATGCCCGCAGCGCTGCCAGATTGGCGGCGAAGTTGGTCACAATGCCGCAGGGATAGGTCACAGAGATGTTTTTGAACCGGCCGTTGTCCAGGATCAGGTCCCCGCTGCGGCCGGGAATGGAGATGGTCTCCACATCCCGCTCCGGCGCGTTGAACACACCGGAGCCGGAGAGGTAGATACCGAAGTCTTTTGAGGATCTTCCGGCAAACGTAAAGGCTTTCAAGCGAACACCGCCCCTCTGCGCTCTGTGGCGCTCTGAATCTCATCCATGACGATGCTGGCCAGTTCCCGGACGTCCTGGCCGGGAGCGCCGTAGACCGTGATATTGACGCCGCCCAGATTGTGTGTGACGTTGCTGCTGCTCAGCGGCTGTACCACCGCCCGGTTGCCGGACATGGTCAGCAGCTCCGGGCCGGCCTCGCCCACGATGGCCGAGCCCTGGGAGAGCACGCCGCCCTTGGCCAGGTAGGGGATTTTTGGGATCATGCCGATGTTGATGCCCCAGGATTTCCCGCCCAGCAGCGGCACCCAATCCGGCACATCGAAGCGGATCTTATTCAGACCGCTCAGCAGGCTGTTGATGCCTCCGATAGCGCCGTTCAGCAGACCAATGACCAGATTGAGGGGCGCTTTTACAATGCCGCCCAGAGCGTCGAATACACCCTTGAAAATGCTCTTGACTCCGTTCCAGGCCCGCTCCCAGTCACCGGTGAAAACGCCCCGGATGAAGTCGATGATGCCATCCAGGATACCCTTGACGCCATCCCACACCGTTTTTGCCGTTGCGAAAAAGGCATTGAGGGCGTCTCCGACACCGGGACCGAACACTTCTGTCCAATCCTTCAGGAAAATACCCTGCAGGAAATCGTCCAGCTTCTGCAGCAGCGCCTGGATCTCGTCACCCTTGGTTGCAATGAGGGCCACTGCCCCCACTACGGCGGCGGTGACCAGGAATATGGGGTTGGTAAGCAGGCCAATGGCGGCCGATAACTGCGGGAATGCGGCTGCGGCTGTGGTAGCACCGCTTGCAATGCTTGTGAGCGTGCCGATGAGGGATGTCAGCTTCATGGCCGCAAGGCCTGCGGCGATACCCAATAGCACCGATATAGTCACTTCTCCGTTATCTACCAGGAAAGTGATGATATTGGAAACGGCGTCGAATACAGCATCAATATCATCGCCCAAGGCCTCAAAGTCCACTTCCTCTGTCAGACCCAGGAAGGTGTTCAGCAGCTGGGTACCGCCCTCCTTGATGGATGTGAGAGCGGGGTCTACCCGCTTGGACAGCTCCGCAGCGGAATTCATAAAATCCAGCTGGGCATCGTTGGCATCCACCAAATCCTGGTTGTTTTTAACCCAAGCGTCAGCGGTATCCGCCAAGCCTTGATTTGCCAGGGCCTGCATCACGATGTTGGTGCGCTCTGCCTGGGTTTCGGCGTCCTCCAGGGCCAGATTAAAGAAGTCCTCAGCGGTTTTGGCATCCATCACCGCCTCGTTCCATTCTTTGTTCGCCTCTGTATTTTCCCGGAGCATAACGCCGAAGGTCTCACCTTCCTTGCTGCCCCAGTTGAGCACGTCGGCGAAGGTCCCGGTGACCTGGCCGCAGCGAATTGTCTCGTTGATGGATTCCGCCAATCCGTCGATAGGGATACTGTCCCCGTAGGTAGCCCAGGCGCCGACAGCTTGCTTTATGAGCTCATTGAGATCTCCCTGCTCCAGGCCCAGGGCCTGCAGGTTTGCCAGTGCCGTGGCGGCGGACTGATCATCGCCCAGGGCAAAGTACAGTTGATAGAAGGACTCACTGGTTTGCTCGGCGGTATAGCCGGCTTTCTGGCTGGACGCATCCAGAGAGGCCATGATCTTACGGAACTCTTTTGTCTCCTCGCTGATGTCGGCGATGGCAGAAGCAATGCCTTTTGCTGCCTCGATGATCGCTCCGGCGCTGAGATAGTCCGCAAAATCGGATGCCTCACGACCGGCATCGTCCAGTGCGTCTCCAGCCTTCTTGGCTGCGCTGGTCACATCCTCGACAGGGGCCTCATCCACTTTGGAGATGGCAGCGGCGGCCTCCGCTGCCTTGCCCTCCAGGTTCTTCAGGGAGATTTCCGTGGCGGCAATCTCACGCTGCAGGGCATCATACTGCTCTCTGGATACTTCGCCCCGTTCAAACTGCTGCTGGACCTGTTTTTCAGCCTCTTTCAGCGCATCCAGCTTTGCACTGGTTTGCCCTACGGCATCTGCCAGCAGGCGCTGGCGCTGCTCCAGCAGCTGTGTGTTGGTAGGATCCAGCTTCAAAAGACGCTCTACATCCTTCAGCTGGCCCTGCGTTGTGCTGATCTGCTTGTTGGTGCTGGAGAGTGCCTTGCTTAAACCGGTGGTGTCGCCGCCGATTTCTACGGTTATGCCCTTGATTCTGTCGGCCACTTACTCACCTCCGAAAAATGCCTCGATGTCGGCCTGTGTAGCCTTGTAGTTGTATTTCTCTTGATCGTTTCCACGTTCGATGACCATGTCATAGACCATGCCCATGGTCATGTCGTCCAGATCTTCCCGAGAAAGGGAGAGCTCGGAACAGCGCAGCATGAAGGTTGCGCCGGTCTCCTCACGTACGGTGGGTCTTATTTTTTTTTACTGATGCTGGTGGTCTGCTGATTCAGCTGCCACAGCTGCAGCAGCTCCGGCAGGATCTTGTATACGGAGAAAGTGCTGAACTCCTCCAGCCACTCCTCTGGACTCCCGGGAATGGAAGCGTCGTACTGCTTGGCCATGATGTAGGCGGCGTCCTCGAAGATCTCCAAGTCCAGGACATCCAGCTGAGCATCCTGCAGCGCTTCGGTATATGCGGCGAGCTCCTCCGGTGTGGCATCCTCACCTGGGGCGCTCTGCTGCACCTGCATGACCCGCACATAGGCTTTGCGCAGCCGGTTGAGATCCCGGATGATATCCCGGCCGATCTTATGCCGATACAGGCGGGGGGTCAGAGCCGTGGCCCTGAACCCCACCTCCTTTCCATCAATCGTCAGAATCTTGTCCATCAGGCGGCATCTCCTGTATATACAGAGTCGAACCAACCGGAGATGACTTCGGGAGTGCTGTCCTTGGTGGTTTTGGCCATCACATCGCCGTTGTCCAGCGGCGCTGCGGAAACCGTGCAGGACTGGGTCTGCGGGGTTTTGGTTTCATTGTTGGTCGCACCGTTGATGCCGGGACGAGTGGCATTGCAGTTGTAGAGGCAATAGAGACGGTTCGTGGCATCTCCGTCGATCTGGAAGAGCAGAGCGAAGGCCTTGGGCTGCACAAAGGCATTTTCCTTGATCACCTTGCCCGTTTCCGTGATGGTGTACCCCCAGATATCCTGGAGCATCTGATCCGGGAACATGGCCATCTCCAGATCGCCTTCATAGCCGTTGTTGCTGGAGCTCTGCCAATAGACGATGCCGTCGGCATAGAATTTGGTCAGCTCACCCTGCTGAGAGAGGGAGAGGGACACGGCGCCAGGCACAGCGGCAGGCGTTTCCCAGGCAGGAGCTGCGCCGCCGGCAGTCATGACGGCATAGTGCACGTTCTTCAGATTAAACTGGACTTTGTTGTCGGTTCCAGCCATTTTTACACCTCGATTTCATAGAGAATTTGGTAACACTTTTCTGTGTCAATGTAGGTTTCTGTCTTTTGCCAGACGAGCTGAGAAAGGGCCTGCTCTACCTTCGCCTCTGCCGCTGGGTCTTTGAGAGCCGTATACAGCTCCACCTGTACGTGGCTGATGGGGACATACACGATGCCGTCGGCCGCAAAATTGTTGCTGTATGCCTCCAGATAGCAGAGGAAGGGAAGGGGAGGGGCAGCAGCTTCCGGCCAGGCTCGATACGTCACAGGAAGGCCGGTAGACATCAGAAGATCTTTCAGCTGTGCCAGGGTCATCGAGACATCGCCTCCTTGATTTTCGCAACGAGTTTTGCTTTGGCTCGCTGCTCGGCAGGCCCAATATGGGGATGGCCGTCCACACGGCCGCCGGAGACCTTGGCATACCCGTGCTCCAGAAGATGGGTAATCCGGCACTTAGGCGCTTTCGAATATACGACCAGACTATAGCGCCATTTACCTCTCAAATTTGGATCACGCTTATAAGCCCATGATTTGCTATAATCTCCGCTATCTTTCGGCGCAGCCGCCCTGATTTCTTGCACCAGTTCCTTGGCTGTCTCTTTGACGGCTCTGGTCACATCTTCGGTTGTAATCTTTTGATATGCTTCAAGCTGGTTGATCACTTCCAAAGACAGCTTGTCTATATTAATCTTCATAATCAGATCCCCGCCTTCCTTTCCAGATAGAGCTCCAGGAGCTCTGTGGTGCTGCGGTATGTGCGGTACACCGCATAGCGCTTGCCCTCCAGCTCCACGATGGCTTCGCCCTGATAGTCCGGGGCAAAGAGGGTCAGCTTATACTGGGGATTTAAGCCGGCCTGGCCGGCATCGAACCACTCCTTGGCAGACACGCTGGCCACATTGCAGTACACGGATCGGGAGATTTCATGTGGCACCTGCTGTCCAATGGCGTCCTGGGTATAGGTCTGGGAGATCAGCTTGATCACGCTGGAGCGATCCATCAGGCAGTCCCCCAATCTGTATATCCGGTGGCCATCTGCAGTTGCGCCTTCTGCTCGTCATAGGCAGCTTTCAGCCGATCATAGTCCTCCGGCTGCCCAAAGTTTACACGGCAGTATGTGATGACGGCCCGGATGATCAAAGGATCATCCTCCGGCGTTGGCGTGACCCCGGCCAGGCCGAGGTCAGCCAGCGCTGCGGCGATGAGGTCACTGATTTCCGCATCGAATGCTGCGGTGGAGATCCGCAGCGCCAGCTTGACCTTATCCAGCATTTACATCACCTCAACCGCTTACCACCAGCTTGGCAAAGGCCGCATTGATGCCGACCTTGGTGTCAAAGAGGGCCACGCCCAGGTACTTATAGCTGTTGGTGTCGATGTCATAGGCCTGGCGCACATTGATATCCTCTCCCATGGCGCCCACAGCCTTGGTCATGTCGCCGGCCAGGACCGTGTTGTCCGCCACATTATCGTCTACCAGGACCTCCACGCCATAGACCCGGGCGGTGGCATAGGTGCCGTCGAAGCGCACGATGCTGCTCTTGCTGTTGTCCTGGATGGGCAGCAGCTTGGTATACAGCGTTTTGCGGTTGCACAGCACCGCCACGCCGGCGCCCTTGACGGTGCCCAGGAGGGTCTGCACGCTGGCGGCATCGATGGCAGTACCCGCCGAAGCGGCAGCGGTGGAGATGGCCGTGATGATCTTCTCGTTGATCTTCCGGGCGATGGCTTCGCCCAGGGTGCGGGACAGCCAGCTGTTGAATACCGGCACACTCATCTGCTGGGCGGCATCAGATACCTGCACCATCTTGACGATCTCAGCAGGGGAGAGCTCCACAGCAGTCACCGTATCAGCCGCCGGGCTGATGGTTGCGTTTTCCGTGTGATCGGCGGCCGCGGTGTTGGTACCTTCCACGTAATAGGTGATCTTGGCACCGCTGTAAACCA
>CALWXA010000046.1 GCA_944385395.1 uncultured Oscillospiraceae bacterium
GGTGGACTACCTGGTGACCATGCGTAACTCCGGCCGCAACAAGGTCCAGGATTACGCTGATAAGTTCGGCGTGGAGTTCTTCCCCGGCCAGAAGCCCTGGGGCGTGAAGGTGGATGTGGTGATGCCCTCCGCCATGCAGAACGACGTCCACATGGAGCATGCCCGGCAGATCGCTGCCAACGGCGTGAAGTATTACATCGAAGTGGCCAACATGCCCACCACCAATGACGCTCTGGCTTACCTCATGAGCCAGCCCGGCATGATCGTGGCCCCCTCCAAGGCTGTTAACGCCGGCGGCGTGGCCGTCTCCGGTCTGGAGATGAGCCAGAACAGCGAGCGGCTGGTCTGGAGCGCCGAAGAAGTGGATGAGAAGCTCAAGACCATCATGAAGACCATCCATGCCATGAGCGTGGAGGCTGCTGAGGAGTATGGCCTGGGCTACAACCTGGTGGCTGGCGCCAACATTGCCGGCTTCAAGAAGGTTGCAACTGCCATGATGGAGCAGGGCTGCTTCTAATTAAAAAGCTTTCGTTCAAGAATTGACCCTCTTACAGATAAACCCCGGCGCAGCAATGCGCCGGGGTTTGCTGTTATCGCTTGTCGCCCGGTTTGAACAGCAGTGCCGCCAGCAGCGAGAAGAGCATGGCGGCGGTGATGCCGCCGGCTGTGGCGGTAAGACCCCCGGTGAGGGCACCCAGCAGTCCCTGCTGCGCCACGGCCTGCTCCACCCCCTTGGCCAAAGAATAGCCGAAGCCCGTCAGAGGTACCGTGGCCCCTGCGCCGCCCCAGTCTGCCAAGGGCTCATACAGCCCCAGGGCCTGGAGGAGCACGCCGGTGACCACATAGCCCACCAGGATCCGGGCGGGAGTCAGCTTGGTTTTGTCAATGATGATCTGACCCAGGGCGCACAGCAGCCCCCCGCAGAGAAATGCGTTGAGATATGCCATTTAACGATCTGCCTCCTTCTGGTTGGAAAATACCACGGCGTGACAAATGGAGGGAATACTCTCCCCTTGAAAGGAGGAGGTAGGTGACAGCAGTGCCCCGGTGGGGGCGAAGAGGATCCGGTTCCACCGCTTTTCCCGCATGCCCCGGAGGAGATAGCCGTTAAGCACGGCGGCGGAGCAGCCGCAGCCGGAGGCTCCGGCGTGCATATCCTGCCCCTGGAGATCATAGAGCAGCATCCCGCAGTCCAGATAGTTCCGCCGCAGATCCAGTCCGTCGTGGAGAAAAAAGTCCATGACGATCTCATGGCCTAAAACTCCCAGATCTCCGGTGAGGATCAGATCATAATCCTCCGGCTTCCGTCCGGTCTCCCGGAAATGGGCGGCCAGGGTGTCGTAAGCCGCCGGAGCCATGGCGGCGCCCATGTTGTTGGCATCGGTGATGCCCTTGTCCACAATGCGTCCGCAGGTAACGTGGGTGATATAGGGCCCGTCTCCCTGAGCCCCCAGGATGCAGCAGCCGGCGGCGGTGGCGGTCCACTGGGCGGTGGGGGCACGCTGGCTGCCGTAGGGCACCGGCATGCGGTACTGCCGCTCGGCGGTGCAGTAATGGGAGGAGGTCATGGCCCCGGCCATTCGGGCAAAGCCTCCGTCAATGAGAAGGCTGGCCAGGGCCAGGGACTCGCCCATGGTGGAGCAGGCGCCGTAGAGACCGAAGAAGGGGATCTGGAATTCCCGCAGGCCGAAGGAGGTGCCGATACACTGGTTCAGGAGATCCCCCGCCAGTACGTAGTCCAGGTCCTCCGGCGTCAGGCCCCCTTTTTCCAGAGCCTTGCGCAGCACCTTGCGCTGCATGGCAGACTCTCCCTGCTCCCAGGTCTTGGCGCCGAAAAAGGAGTCGGGATGCAGCAGATCGAAATAATCCGCCAGCGGCCCCTGGCCCTCCATTTTTCCGCCGATGCAGGCAAAGGACACCACGCTGGGCGGCCGGCTGAGGGCCACGGTCTGGCGTCCCAAACGTTTGGTTTGCATATGGTTTCACCTCATCTGTGTTTGCCCATAGTGTGCCACTCAAATGGGAAAAATATGAACGCTTTGCCGGGAAAATCCACGGCGGGGACTGGAAAAGAACGGGGCGATGGCGTATAATGGATTGATTCCATTTATTACTGAAGATCCGGAGTGAACATCATGGAACAAATGCGTAGCTTTGGCTTTATCTGTCCCCACTGCGGCCAGGCAAATCTCCACCAGCGCAGCGTCTTTGCCCTGTCTGCGGCAGCGGCCCGGATGGAGTGTGCCTGTGGGAAATCCTCCCTGCTGGCGGAGACGGACGGTACGAAATTCCGGCTGCAGGTACCCTGCGGCCTGTGCGGCAAGACCCATCAGGCCCAGTGCAGCGCCGATGAGGTGCTCTCCGGCCGGGGTATCGGTCTGAGCTGTCCCGACACCGGGCGGCTGTGCTGCTATATCGGAGAGGAACCGGCGGTGGCAGCCGCTATGGAGACCCTGGCGGTGCAGGTGGAAAAAGACAAGACGGACACCCCGGAGGCCTTTACCGATAACGTCATCATGTACGAAGTGCTTTCGGAGCTGAAGGATCTGGCGGCCCGGGATGCCATCAGCTGCAGCTGCGGCAGCCACCGCTATTCCATGCGTGTGGGCCGGGCCTCGGTGGACCTGATCTGCGGCGACTGCGGCGGACGGCTGCGTCTGCCGGCGGCTACCGATGAGGATCTGGACCGTCTGTGCTGCCAGATGAAGCTGGAGATCCGGGGGCGGAAATGAGCATCTTTCTGGGTTTTGCCGTATTCATCGCCGCCATGGTGACCTGTGTGGCCCTGAATCTGGAACTGCTGCTGGCGGTGCTGATGGGTGTGGTGCTGTTTGGCATCATCGGCTTTTTCCGTGGTGCCGCCCCGGTACAGATGTGGCAGGGCATGTGGCGGGAAGGCAGGAAGCTGCTGCCGGTACTGGGCATCTTTGTGTGCATCGGCGCCATCACCGCCTTGTGGCGCAGCTGCGGCACCATCGCCTTTTTCATTTATTACGGCGTGCAGCTTATTACGCCGCCTGTGTTTATCCTGGTGGCCTTCGGCCTCACGTGCCTGCTGTCTTATGCCCTGGGCACCTCCTTCGGCGTGGTGGGCACGGCGGGCATCATCCTTCTGGCCCTGGCCCGCAGCGGCGGCGTGGACCCGCTGGTCACCGCCGGCGCGGTGATGTCCGGCGCTTATTTCGGTGACCGCTGCTCTCCGGCATCCTCCAGCGCCACGCTGGTGGCGGCGGTGACGGAAACGAAGCTGTACGATAACCTCCGGGCCATGGTCCGCACCGGCTGGCTGCCCCTGGCGGCTACCGTGGCTGTGTACGGCGTGCTGTCGGCGGCCAATCCCATCGGCGCCGTGGACGATACCATGCTGCAGGCGCTGGAGCGTGGATTCAACCTGTCCTGGTGGACGCTGCTGCCGGCGGCGCTGATGCTGCTGCTGCCGCTGCTGCGTGTGCCGGTGCGCATGGCCATGCTGTGCAGCAGCCTGACGGCTCTGGCGGTGACGGTGGTACTCCAGGGTATGGCGCTGCCTCAGGCCCTGTGGGCCGCTGTGGTGGGCTATACGCCCCAGGAGGAGCTTTTGGGCGCTGTCCTCTCCGGCGGCGGCATCGTGTCCATGGTGAAATCCTCCGTACTGGTGATGGCTACCGGCATGTTTTCCGGCCTGCTGATGTCCATGGGGGCATTGAACGGCGTTAAGGAGCAGGTGGAGCGGCTGGCCCGGCGCTGGGGGCTGTTCCCCACTACGGTGGTGGTGGGCCTGCTGTCGGGCATGGTGTTTTGCAACCAGAGCATCATGTGCATGCTGGGCGCTCCGCTGCTGCAGGACGCCTATGAAAGCCAGGGAGCGGACAGAAGCCGTCTGGCCCTGGACCTGGAGAACAGCAGCATCGTGCTGGCCGCTGTGATCCCCTGGAACATTGCCTGCAGCATCCCGCTGCAGATGCTGGGCGCTGGATCCGGCGCCGTACTCTATACGGTACTGCCGTATATGATTCCGCTGTGCTACGGTCTGACCCTTATGGGCCGGCGCCGGGTATGGCAGGAAAGGAAGGTTTGAATTATGATCGGATTATTGGCCAAATGGCTGATCCGGGACAGCCACCGGGTGGAAGACCCGGCGGTGCGCAGAGCCTACGGGCAGCTGTGCGGTCTGGTGGGGATCTGCCTCAATGGCCTGCTGTTTGCAGCCAAATTGTTTGCCGGTACCGTCACCGGCTCCATCGCCATTACGGCGGACGCTTTCAACAACCTCTCGGACGCAGGCTCCTCGGTGGTGACGCTGCTGGGCTTTCGGATGGCCGGCCGCAAGCCGGACCCGGAGCATCCCTTCGGCCACGGGCGGATGGAGTATATCTCCGGCCTGGTGGTGTCGGCCCTGATTCTGCTGATGGGCGTGGAGCTGGGCAAGACCTCCCTGGGGAAGATTTTCAGCCCGGAGCCGGTGGAATTCAGTGTTGCCGCCCTGTGCATCCTGATCCTCTCCGTGTGCGTGAAGCTGTACATGTACTGGTATAACCATGCCATCGGCAAAAAGATCCAGTCGGCGGCCATGACCGCCACCGGTATCGACAGTCTCTCTGACGCCGTATCCACCTCCGTGGTGCTGCTGGCCATGGTGGCCGGTCAGTGGACGGATCTGCCCATTGACGGCTGGGCTGGTTTGCTGGTGTCGGTGTTCATCCTGTATTCCGCCTGCCGTGCCGCTATGGAGACCCTGAACCCCCTGCTGGGCCAGGCGCCGGATCAGGAGCTGGTGGAGGGCATCCAGAAGCTGGTGATGTCCCATCCGGAGGTGTGCGGCATCCACGATCTGGTGGTCCACGATTATGGTCCGGGTCGGCAGATGATCTCCCTCCATGCCGAGGTTCCTGCCGACGGCAACATTCTGGAGCTCCATGACGTCATCGACAGCATCGAGATCGAGCTGCGCCAGCAGATGGGCTGCGAGGCGGTGATCCATATGGACCCCATTGTCACCGACGATGCCCAGACCACCCAGATGCGTCAGACGGTGGCCCAGCTGGTGCAGGAGGTGGATCCCCAGGCCACCATCCACGATTTCCGTATGGTCACCGGTTCCACCCACACCAACCTCATCTTCGATGCCGTGGTGCCTTATGGCCGGAAGGAGACCAACCGCCAGCTGGCCCAGGAGATCGCCAACCGGGTGCGGGAGCTGGAGGGCAATTACTTTGCCGTGGTCCGGGTGGAAAACTCCTATGTGAAATGAAAAGCCGGCAGAGCCTTGCTCTGCCGGTACAGGTTCTCAAAGAAGCGGGAAAAACTGATTTCGGAGGGAAAGATAGTGTGAAAGAAAACCGTCAGGGTTGTCTTTCACGTTCCATCAGAACACTTTTCAAAACTTTTTATAAGTTTTGAAAAGTGCTACCAGCCTGTCGAAAATACTTTTTCGGCAGGCTGAACCGGCAGAGCCTTGCTCTGCCGGTACGGGTTTATTCCCAGGTCTGCCAGACTTCCGGGTGATAGCCTACGGTGGCCTGCTTTCCGTTGCGTACGATGGGGGCGTTGAACAGCTCCGGATACGCCAGCAGCTTTTCTTCTGCGGCCTGGGGCGTGATGTAGTCCATGTACAGCTCCTCATAGGCGGCGCAGCTGCGGTTCACCAGGGCGTCGTAGCCCACGGCGGCTTTGACGCTGCGGTATTCACCGGCGGACAGACCCTTGGTCTCCAGGTCGATGTACTGATATTTGATGCGCCGCTCCTTGAACCAGCGTTCGGCCTTTTTGGTGTCAAAGGATTTGCGCATCCCGAAGATCTGAATGTTCATGGCATACTCCTTATGATAAGATTGGGGGAATCGAAAATGACCGTATCGGCACAGCAGTTGGATCAGCTCCGGGCCATGGTGGCCGAAAGCAGCAACATCGTCTTTTTCGGCGGCGCCGGGGTGTCCACGGAATCGGGGATCAAGGACTTCCGCAGTGTGGATGGGCTCTACAGCCAGCAGTTTGACTATCCGCCGGAAACCATCCTCAGCCACAGCTTCTATTGCAGCCACAAGGAGGAATTTTTCCAGTTCTACCGGGCCAAGATGCTGGCACCGGACGCCCGGCCCAATGCCGCCCACCGGAAGCTGGCCCAGTGGGAGCAGGAGAGAAAGCTCCGGGCGGTGATCACCCAGAACATCGACGGACTCCATCAGGCGGCCGGCAGCAGGGAGGTGCTGGAGCTCCACGGCAGCGTCCTGCGCAACACCTGTGAGCGCTGCGGCAGGCGGTATGGCCTGGACCATATCCTCCATACCACCGGCGTGCCCAAGTGCGTCTGCGGCGGAGATGTGAAGCCCGACGTGGTGCTGTATGAGGAACCGCTGGATGAGGATGTACTGACCCGTGCCCTGAACCATATCCGGAAGGCGGATATGCTCATCATCGGCGGTACGTCGCTGGTGGTATATCCGGCGGCAGGGCTGGTGCGGTATTACCGGGGAAACCGGCTGGTGGTCATCAACAAGGGGCAGACCTCCGCAGATCAGTCCGCCGATCTGGTGCTGGACGGGCCCATCGGTGAGATCCTGTCCCAGCTGTAAGGGAAGTATACCATACGCAGGGGCCTCTGGCAAATTTTTCCGTGGGGCGGGGAGAAAAAATGCCCCGCCCCCTTGACAAACCGGATCAAAGTGCTATAATAATCAAGCGTTCGATTTTTGAGGATGTATTTGCGAGTGTGCTGGAACAGGCAGACAGGCAAGCTTGAGGTGCTTGTGTTCGACAGGACGTGTGGGTTCAAGTCCCATCACTCGCACCACTTCCTCAAAAGAGAACGGATATAGATGCGCGCGAGTGGTGGAATTGGCAGACTCGCTAGATTCAGGTTCTAGTGCTCATTACGGGCGTGCGGGTTCAAGTCCCGCCTCGCGCACCATCGTCGGAGCAAAGTACGCTTTGCTCCGACGTTTTTTATGCTCTTGGCAAAAAAGACGTTATCCGCCCGCTCCCTTGCTCCTCCTCTCCAAATTGAATCCGCTTGCACTGGGCCTCGATTTGGTTTTTCTTTTTTGAGAGTTCAAAATCCTATAATCACACGCAGACCATGGTGGGAGCAAGCTTTGATGCTTGCTCCGATTTTTTTACAAAAGTCAGAGCGCCCTTACGCCGCTTTCCCGATCGAGTCGGTTTCGATTTGGGGTTCCCTTGGCAGGGGCTGTATGGCTGCTCACACCACATGGCCATAAAAAGGAAGTTAACAATTTTGTAAGGTTTCTTGCATCGGCTTGGGTATGCGTTATAATAAGAAAAAAGAGCTTACCCGTTTGGATTGTGGACAGGAGGTGGGATTCCTTGCCCAACAGAAAACGCATTTGGTTTTGGGTTTTGCCGCTGCTTGCCATCGTTTTATGTGCCCTGCTGCTGCAGATGTTTCTGGCCAGAAAGCAGGTGAGTTTCCGGGAGCTGCAGGTCCGGGACGGCGTGCTGGATATCACGGGGGTGGATTTTTCCCGGGAGGTTTACAATCTTCCCAACAACTGGGACTTCTATCCCGGGCAGCTGTATGATTCCCAGGATTTCCGTCAGGGCACGGTGGAGGAGAAAGCCGGAGGGGAAGTTTCCGCATCCGACTATGCCTACGGCACCTACCGCCTGGTGATCCGGGCCAAGCCCAATACATATTACACCATCTGCGGCTTTTCCGTGGACTATGCCACCCGGGTCTTTGCCAACGGCTCGGAGATCGCTGCTTTCGGCAAGGTAGCGGACCGGGCGGAGGACTTCGTGCCTAATGGGGGCTATATGACCCTGCCCCTGTATGCCGGGGACGATGGCATCATTGAAGTCATCTATCAGTATTCCAACTATGTGCACCGGGATGGCGGTTTCATCCAGCCTACCTATATCTCCACGCCCCAGAACATGGAGGCGTACAAGGCCGGCAATGACCTTGTCTCCCTGTCGGTCAGCGGCGGACTGCTGCTGATGATGCTGTATTTCCTGCTGTCTGCTGCCGTGCGGCGGAAGACGGACTTCCTGTGTCTGGCGCTGTGCTGCCTGGTGATGGCGCTGCGGGATCAGAATTTTTACAGCATCCACCTGTTGCCCCCCGATTATTCCTGGTATGTGAACTATCGGGTGTTCATCCTGGTGGTGATGATGCTGCCGGTGTCCGGCCTGCTGCTGATGAAGAGCATGTATGCCGCTGCCACTAAGTCATGGCCGCTGTATCTGTATCTGTCGGTGGTGGGGCTGGCCGTTGCCCTGGTCTGCGTGCTGCCCACCCAGAACGTGGTGCTGGTTTCCGTATCCCTGTACGTTGCTTCCATTCCGTATCTGCTGTACTTGCTGTGGGGCATCGTGCGGTATTACTGGAAAAGGCGGAAATTCGATGTGTCGGACGGTCTGACTCTGGGCGGCCTCCTCATGATGCTGGTGGCACTGCTGTACGAAGCGCTTTTGACCGGCAGCAGCGCAGCGGTGGCCCATTACGGAACGGCTGCCTTCGGCACCATTGGCATGGTGCTGCTGACAGCCCTTGCCATCAGCCTGCGGCTGGTGGACAGGGAGGTGGCCTTTGCCGAGAGCCGAAGCCGGGGCGAGATGCTGGAGCGCATGAACCGCATGAATATGGACTTCCTGCATAAGGTGGCCCACGAGCTGCGGACGCCGTTGACGGTGATCTCCGGCTATGCCCAGCTTACGGGCATGCAGCTGGCTGCCCACAGCATCAACGACGAGACGCCGGGCAACCTGAAAACCATCCAGCAGGAGGCCCAGCGCCTGGCGGATATGGTCACCCGTCTGATGGAGTATTCCTATGGGCGCAGCAGTGAGCTGACCTTTACCCGGATCCAGGTCCGGGAGCTGCTGGAAAATGTGGAGGCCATCGCTGCGCCGGTGTGCCTGAAAAACCGCAACACGGTGTCTGTAGACTGCCAGGAGTGCCCGGACATTCACGGTAATTTTGAGATGCTGCTGCAGGTGTTCGTCAACCTCATCGTCAATGCCAACCGGCATACCGGGGATGGCCGGATCACCATTACCGCTTTCCCTGCCGTCGATGAGCGCTATGTGGAGTTCCGTCTGGCGGATACCGGCAGCGGCATTGAACCGGAAAAGCTGCCCCATATCTTTGAGCAGGGCTACAGCGGCGACGGCAGCAGCGGCCTGGGTCTGGTGATCTGCCGGGAGGCGGTGGAAAGCCACGGCGGTACCATTTGGGTGGAAAAAACAGGGCAGGAGGGCACCGTTTTTGCCTTTACCGTTTTGAAGGAGGGAGACAATTGAGCACCATTCTTCTGGTGGAGGATAACCCGCATATCATGAAGATCAACGCCGAGATCCTCACCATGCGGGGCTATGAGATCCTGAAGGCCGCCACGGCCGCACAGTGCCGGGACGTGCTGCGCTGGCACTCCGTGGATCTGGTGGTGCTGGATATCATGCTGCCTGACGGCAGTGGGATAGACCTGTGCCGTGAGCTGAAGCAGCAGTATGCCGTCCCCATTATCTTCCTGACGGCGTTGGGAGAAAATCAGGATGTGGTGGAGGGCCTCCGGGCCGGCGGCGACGACTATCTGGCCAAGCCCTATGATCTGGAGGTGCTGGTGGCCCGGATCGGAGCCCGGCTGCGGGGAACGGCGGAAGGCAAACGCTACAGCAGCTACGGCAGTTTGAAACTGGATACCCTTTCCCTGTGCGGGTACCTGGAGGGCAAGGACATGCTGCTGACCCACAAGGAGTTTTCCGTGCTGCTGCTGTTGGTGCAGAACGCAGGACGGGTGGTGTCCAGCGACAAGATCATGGAGGAGGTATGGGGCTCCCGCTCGGAGACCAGCCAGCGTGCGCTGTGGACGCTGATCTCCCGTCTGCGCAAGAAGCTGGAGAGCCAGCATACACGGCTGGAGATCGTCTCCCAGCGGGGCGGGGGATATACCCTGGAACAGCTGTGAAATGGGTGGGCTTGAGAGCCTTCCGCAGAACGCAAAAAAAGAAAGACACGGCAGCGCCGTGTCTTTCTTTTTTCCGTTACAGGCTCTTGATGAAAGCGTCTATGGTGTCCACAAACCAGGTGCGGGAAGCCAGGCTGTCCCAGTGGAAGTTGTGGCTGCCGCCCTCATAGGTCTTGTAGGTGACGTCGCAGCCGGTAAGGCCGGCCTTCAGTTCATCCTGATCCTTCTTGGGGAAGATCACGTCCTCGCTGCCCCAGAGCACCAGCACCTTGCCGGAGACCTTGCCGATATTGGCACGGTTGTCAAAGGCGTTGAGACCGGTGAGCAGCCAGTTCCAGACGGGATAGGGCATCTGACGCACATGCTCCAGGGTGGCCAGACGGAAATCCTCGCTGTCGTTGGGGGTATCCGCCCAATCCTTCAGGAAGCTCTCGGGCATGGCCTGCTCCTTGTCATAGCCGTGGACGCCCAGATAATCCTTGCCATCGCCGTCGTGGGCCCAGGAGAGCACCTCGTTGGGCTGGCAGCGGACAGCGGAGTCCTCCAGCGTGGTGGACAGCACCCGCTCAGGATGCCAGATGTTGATGAGCTGGCAGATCAGGGAGCCCAGGGAATGGCCCACGATATGGGCTTTGTCGATATGCTGGGAATCCATGAAGGCCAGAATGTCCTTGGCATGGGTCTCCACGGTGTAGCCGCCGGGGCCGGGATCGGGCTTGTCGGTCTTGCCGTTGCCGCGATACTCCGGCACGTAGACCCGATAGCCCCGCTGAGCGAACATGGGGGCCACCTGGGACCAGGAAATGCGGCCGTCGGTGACGCCGTGAATCAGGATCAGAGGCACGCCGTCCTCCGGTCCGCAGTATGTATAGGCCATGGTGATGCCGGTAGGCAGCGCCACGGTGGCTTCCGTCCAGTCTACCTGAATATAATCAGCAAAGCTCTTCATAGTTATGTCCTTTCTCCGCTGCTGTTTCACTTACTCCGCCTTGGCAGCTTCCGCCTGAGCGGCAGCTTCCAGACGCTCCCGGATCTTGGCGCTCTGGGCCGACTCGGAAGAGAGATCCTTGGTCATGAGGAAGCCCAGTACCAGAGCGATGATGCCGCCTACCAGCTTGCCGATGATCAGGGGGGTGATGAGCTCCTGCTCCACGCCGGCGCAGAAGGCCAGATGGTCGCCCAGGATGCAGGCGATGGGCACCATGGTGGCGATGTTCAGCACCTTGCCCCGGGGATCCATATCCTTGTACATGACGTATACCGGCACGCCGTTGGCCAGATCGATGATGAGGCCGGCGATGGAGGTGGAATTCATACCGGTCTTGGCGCCCAGAGCCTTCAGGGGCTTATCCAGCACCTTCAGCAGGATGGTCATAATGGGCAGGGTACCCATCAGGACCACCGCCACGGAACCGATGACGCCCATGGAGGTGATGACGTCATCCATGCCGGGGATCACCACCACGCCGGTGAGGTACTCAAAGCCGGCGGCGATGAGGCCGATGGTGACGATGGTGGAGATGATTTTGCCGAACACGGTGCAGCCCTTGATCATGCCGGTGGGGATGAAGCGGATGCCCAGAGCCAGCAGAATGGAGATGATCAGCACGGGGATGGTGTTGATCAGCAGCGCCTTGACGTCATAGCCGGCTGCCAGACCGCCGACGAAAGAGCCGAAGGGCACGGTGATCAGGCCGATGAGCACGCCCTTGGCGAAGAAGGGCTGATCGTACTTCTCGATCATGCTCAGACCCACGGGGATGATGAAGGTGATGGCGCAGCCCAGCATGGAGGCCACGATCATGCCGTTGTAAAGGCCCATGTTGGCATCTGCGGCCAGCGACACGCCCAGAGGATAGCCGCCCATGTCGCAGGAGAACAGGGAAGCGATTACCGACGGGTCAATGCCGATGGCGGTGAAGAAGGGAGTGATCACGGGCCCGATCCACCCGGCGATAGCCGGTGCCAGACACAGAATACCGACCATGCCGATGGCCAGCGGCCCCATGTTGTTCAATCCTTCCTCAAATTTGGCGCCCAGTCCAAATTTGTTGCCCAGGATAAAGTCAATACCGCCGATAACGGCGCCAATGGCCATGATCCATAGAATGACTTGGTTAAAACCCATGACGTCCCATCCTTTCTCACTATGACAAAATTTTTACTTAGTTTGGCTAAGCGTTTGTGCAATAGCCATAACTGTCAAATTCATCATATACCTTTTTGAATAAAATTTGAACAGGTTGAGAAAAGATTTTCGACTCCGGATATGACAAAAATATGAGCCAGATTTTGTAAGATTTAGCAAAAAATGGATGATGCAAAAAGGAGGGTAAAAGTACAGCAAGAAAAATACAAGTTTTTTGAGATATATACTTGACAATTTTCTCCCGGCATCGTATAATCCCGAATGTTGAGACGCGCGAGTGGTGGAATTGGCAGACTCGCTAGATTCAGGTTCTAGTGCTCATTACGGGCGTGCGGGTTCAAGTCCCGCCTCGCGCACCAGCACAGCCGCAAAGTTCGCTTTGCGGCTGTCTTTTTTTACAGCAGCGGACTTGGGGACAGAGGCATGTGCCTTTGCCGGGTCATATGACAGGGAGAAAGAAGGTAGCAATGTCTGCAACCAGAAAGAGATATGTGGTGCGCTTGGTATGCCGATGTCTGATTTTTGTTCTGTGTGTTCTGGTGTGCCTGTTTTGGGAAGACGCTTTCTCCGTGCTGGATGGCTGGAACTTCTTCAAGAGAATCTCGCCGCTGCATCTTCTGTGGCTGGTGTGGGTGGGAGACATGTTTTTGCAGATCATCCCCATCAAAAACCAGGTGCCGCTGGGCTCCCAGAAGCTCTTTGCCAACCGCTTCCGGCCCATCCGGGAGAAGATCAATTATGAGGCGCTGCGCTCCTATATCGTTTCCACCACTAAGGCTGCCTATAAGGTGTTCCTGCTCTGGTGCATCCTGATTGCCGTCATCGGCGTGCTGTACCACATCCATGTGCTGGATAAAAAGGCGCTTTTTATGATCTCGGTGCTGTTTTACGTCTGCGATCTCATCTGCGTACTGATCTGGTGTCCCTTCCGTCTGATTATGAAGAACCGCTGCTGTACCACCTGCCGGATCTTCAACTGGGACCACCTGATGATGTTTTCGCCGCTGATCTTCATGGGCGGCTTTTATGCCGTATCCCTGGTGCTGATGTCGGTGGCGGCCTGGCTGGTGTGGGAACTGTGCGTGATGATGTATCCGGAACGGTTCTGGGACAACTCCAATGCGGCGCTGAAATGTTCGGAGTGTACGGATAAACTGTGCACCCAATACTGCCAGAAGCTGCGCAAGTGAAGAAAGATTTGCAAAAAAGACACGGTTCATGGACCGTGTCTTTTTTGCATGTGCACAGAACCATTTTCCGGAGACGGAAATAGAATGAAGAGGATGCGCAGTCCGGCGATGCCCGGCCTGCGCATCCATAGAAATCTATCATCACGAATACTGGAGGTTTCTATGGCAGACATCAAACAGGATCTGCTCAGCCTGCAGTATAGCCAGAATTTTGAGATCCAGGGGATCCAGGAAGCCAACGTGGATCTGGAGCTTTCCGCAGCTCCCCCCGCAGCGGCCACGGTATATGGCGTTGTCACCGACGGAACCAACCCTATCCCCAATGCAACGGTAAAGCTCTTCGACAGCACCGGCATGCCCTATAAGCATACCCTCACCAGCGCAGAGGGCGCTCAGTCCATGACGGACATCCCGGCCGGGACGTACAGCCTGGCTGCGGTGGCGGAGGGCTACCGGCTCAGCGACGCCGTAGGCGTTACGCTGACTTCCGGTGTCACGCTGCAGGCGGATCTGCTGTGCGGTGCGGACCTGACCCTCTCTCTGGGTGCCATTGCCGGCGTATTGACGGCCAGCAATCCCCAGGCTGTATCCACTCCTCTGGGCGGCGGGAAGATCACCCTGAAAAATGCTGCCGGGGAGACGGTGGCTGCCACCTATACGGCGGCGGATGGTGAGTTCGCCTTTTATGACCTGGCCGACAGCGTCTATACGCTGATTTCCTCTGCCGACGGTTATCTGCCGTCATCCAGCATGAGCGCCGTGATCCAGGGCGGTTCCATTGTCAACGTGTCCATGACCATGGTGGCCGACGCCCGAACCTACAATGGTACCGTCAGCGGTATCATCCGCAACAAGGCGGGCCAGCCGGTGGTGGGATGCTTTGTGGGTCTTTATGAGACCGTGCAGGAAGGCGGTGTCACCCGTGAGAAGCTGGTGGCAGTGACCAAGACCAATGCTGCCGGTAAGTATCTCTTCGGCGGCGTCATCGGCGGCAGCTATCTGGTGAAAGCCAAGCTGGAGCAGTAACCAGATCCCGGACAGCAGCTGTATCAGTATCTCCGGCGGAATCTGCTGAATAGGTGCAGGAAGGGCCTTGGGGGCCCTTCCTGCTTTTGCATATGTGTTGCACATGTTCTGCGGCACTGCTATACTAAAACCAAAAGCGGAGATGAGAAAGAGGAGAGCAGCCATGAAGATCACCAGAGAACAGGGCGAAGCCTTCGTCCGCTACGGCGAGAACGCCTACAATTCCTTTGCCGCACTGAAATCCATGGTACTGGTGTTTTGCTTCCTGGATTTCATCGGCTGGATGATCTGGGCCGCCAGCGGCAGGGGCCTGGGCTATGCTGTGGCTATGACGGCGGTAACGGTGGCCTATGAGGCAGGCATCCTGGTGCTGGCCAGCCCCCGTACGGAAAAGACCTACCGGCTCCGGTTTCTCACCAACTTTCTTTGCATTTACGCCATTGCGCTGGAATTTCTGCTGGTGGGGCTTCTGATGTGCCTTGCGGCGGATGCGGGAAGTCCTGTCTGGCAAAGTTTGGAACTGCTGGTGATATTTTTGGGCTGCCCTGTCCTCTGCTGCCTGTATACCAGACACCGGATCGGAAAGGGCGTGTATCTGGGCAAAGGCTCGCCCCAGAAGGGCAACGTCTATCCCTGGGCCATGGGGGCGAGCTTGCTGGGTGGTCTGGTAGCTCGACTGCTGATGCCGACCCTGGACCAGAGCCAGGCTCTGCGGCTGCTGCTGTGGTGCATCGAGGGGATATTTTTCTGTATCTCTCTGGGGGCCCCCAATATCCTGCGGTTCCACTATGCCGGTGTATTCGGCATGGATTGCAACAGCAAGGGAGAGCGTGTCTCCCAGCTGCTGTGCAAGAGCACCAAGCCCGTCCGCCCGCTGGTCCGGGTGGGAAAATGCCTGCTGTGGACGGCGGGTCTGGCACTGGGCATTGCCATCGTATATGCGGTAGCTGCCGATCGGTGACGAATTTTCACCACATCCCTCTTGCGGCCGTTTCCGGCGGCTGATATAATCGAAAAAAGGAGGGATGATCATGAGAAATCTGACCATCAGAAGAGAGAAAGCCATCCCCGCCAAGTGGGCCACCATGAAGATCTACATCGAGGACCCCCTGGCCCAGGAAATGACCATCCAGGGCGTCTCTTGCCGGAAGCTGGGAGAGCTGAAAAACGGGCAGATGAAGACCTTCCCCATTGACGAGAAGTCCTGGCGGATCTTCGTCATTGCAGACCGGCTCAGCAAGGATTACAGCTGCGGCGTCTGTCAGCTGCCGGAGGGCAGCGAGGACGTGTATCTGGTGGGCAGCAACGAACTCAATCCCGCCAGCGGCAACGCCTTTGTGTTCCACCACGCCTCTACCGGCACCACGGTGCAGCCCCGGCGGAAGAAGGGCTGGATCATCGGCATTGCCGTGCTGGTGGTGGCGGTGCTCATCGGTGTAGCAGTGGGCCGTGTGGCCGGTGACGCCATCGGCAAAGCCATCGGCTCCTGGCTGCAGGAGGAGAGCGGCCAGCCCAAGACCTTCAGCGATTCGGGACTGGAGATTACCCTCACCGATGCCTTCAGCGTTGCGGAGATGGACCCCTACACGGTGTGCTATGATTCGCCGGATGCGGCGGTATTTGCCCTGCAGGAGCCCTTTACCCTGCTGGAGGGTCTGGAGAACTGGACGCTGGAGGAATACGGCGCTCTGGTGCGGGAGAACAACGGTCTGGCAGGCGAGCAGCTGCAATATGCCGGTGACCTGCCCTATTTTACCTATGAATTCACCAATGAAGAAACCAATGAGACCTATTCCTATGCCACTTTCCTGTACAAAACCCACGATGCCTTTTGGCTGGTGCAGTTTGTCGTCCTGAAAGAGCAGGCCGAGACCCTCGGCCCCCAGATCCTGGAATGGGCAGAATCGGTGCGTTTCCCCCTTTGATTGCATAGAAAAAGAGCCGGCGGATCTTTGTCCGCCGGCTCTAGCTTGTTGATCAGTTCCCGCTGTTTGGATGATGAGATTGTCGCTGCGTCCAACAGCGACAGGCGAGAGGTTTGAGCGCACGGCTTTTCCGACCCTCTGTGCCGGCT
>CALWXA010000047.1 GCA_944385395.1 uncultured Oscillospiraceae bacterium
AAGGCCTCGCAGCCCGTCTCCTGCGGCTTCTTCCTGAACCCCATGGGAGGCTGGGACCCCCGGATTTCCGAGAGCATCGACTTCACCACCGAGGAGCAGACCTTTACCTTTAAGACCACCGACACCCTGATTATGGATATGGACTTTGAGATGCTCTTCCAGTTCGGCTCCGCCGACACAGCGGCGCTGGGAAGCGTGACCATCGAAATCTCCGATATCACCATCTACCAGGAAAGCGTTGTGTAAAAAGAGACCGATACCCGGGGGAGAGGACGACGTATGCCATCCTCTCCCCCCGGTGCAGGGGGAGGAACCGTATGAGGACGTGTATAAGACGAAAGAGCATTGCCGTACTGCTGAGTATCTGCCTGCTGCTGGGCCTTCTGAGCGGCTGCGCCATGTTCGCGGAGTACACCGTGCGCTTTGACGGCGATGAAATCCCGGCCCAGACCGTCCGCTCCGGGCAGAAGGTCACGCCGGTGGACGACCCGGTGCGGGAGGGCTATGTATTTGCGGGCTGGTATCAGGACGCGGCGCTGACGCAGCCCTGGAATTTGGAAAGCGACAAGGTTAAATCCGATATGACGCTCTATGCCGCCTGGGATCGAGATACCGGCGACGAAATTACCGTCGCGGGCAACGACAAGGACTTCTCTGCCCTCCGGACGCCCGGCAGCCAGGAGGAGGCCTACGACTATGCTGCCTTCTTCCGTCCGGCGGTGGATGATGGTGTGCAGCCCTATGTGGGCGACCCCATGCCCTACTATGAGGACGGCGTCTACTATATCTACTATCTCAAGGATGGCGGCGATTCCTACAATCACTCGGCCTATCTGACTACCACCACCGATTTCCTGACCTATACCGAGCATGACGCGCCCATTTTGGAGGCTTCGCGCTCCGGCGGGCAGGACAGCTGGATCGGCACCGGCTCGGTGGTCAAGGTAGGGGAGACCTATTATTTCTTCTATACCGGCCACGGCGACGCCGCCACGCTAGAATATAAAGAAAAGATTTTGGTAGCCACAGGCGACAGTCCCACCGCCTTTGCAAAACTGGAGGGCTGGGAGATCATCCCGCCTGCTGAGCTGGGCCAGAAACAGGATTTTCGCGACCCGCAGGCCTATTACGATCCGGAGACAGAGACGATCACCCTGACCGTGACGGCGTCCCAGGCCGGTGTGGCTCGGATCTTGAAATTCACCCTCAGCGCCGATCTCCAGACCGTGACCTATGACGGTGTCATCTTCTCCGATCCGACGGAGACGTTCTGGAACCTGGAGTGCAGCGATACCTTCCAAATCGGCGGCACCTGGTACCTGACGTATTCCGGCCAGGACGACACCCTCTGGTATGCCATGGCTGAGACGCCCTACGGCCCCTACGGGGCGCCCACCCGGCTGGACGGCAAGCTATTCTACGCCGCCAAGCACGTGGAGGACGGAGAGAATTGCTATATTGTGGGCTGGGCCCGGCGTTCCGAGTCACCATCCTCCACCCAGGATGTAGCCGGTTGGGGCGGCAACCTGGTTGTCCAGAAAGTTGTGCAGAACGAGGACAAGACGCTGTCCCTGGCCCCGGTGGGCACTGTGGCCGAGAGCTTCTCCGTGCGCCGTCCCCTGGCGGTGGAAACCACCCACGTCTCCGTCTCCGCCGGGTCTCTCTACACCTACCAGCCTGTCTTCACCTGCTATGAGAGCTTTCGGATCACCGGCGAGTTCACCTTCACCGGCACAGGTTCCTTTGGCCTGAGCTTTGATTACAATGGCCGGGACGAAAAGAACAAGCTCATTGTGCTTTCTCCGGCCGAGGGCAAGCTCCAGCTGCGCTTCAACGAGGGCAGCACGCCCATTGCAGAGACCGCCGTGACCCTGGAGCCCGGCACGACCTATTCCTTCACCTATCTCCAGGAGGGCTCTGTAGGCGTGTTCTATTTAGACGGCCAGGCTGCCCTGACGGTGCGGCTTTATGGCGCCAGCGGCAAGCCCATTGAGGTGTTTGCAGAACAAAACGATGTGATTTTCTCCTGCCTCCGGCAGTATACGAGACCATAATGTAGCATTTTATAGGAGGTTATGCCATGAGACGGCTCTTTGATCTGGAAAGCCCCGTCATGGGGTGCTTGTTCAAGGTATTCGATGCCATTGTCCTGGGACTGCTCTGGGTGCTGTGCTCGCTGCCAATTGTGACCATGGGCGCCGCCTCGGCTGCCCTCTATATCGCCACACGCCGCTGCCTGGTGCGGGGCGAGTCCTACTTGCTGCGCACCTTCTTCCGCGCCTTCCGGGAAAACTGGAAACAGGCGACGCTGGTCTGGCTGCTGGCGCTGTCTCTGCTGGCGCTGCTGGCGTTGGACGCGGCGATGTTCCGCTCCATGGCGGCAGGCGGGCTATATTGGGTGATTCTGGCGCTCTTCTGCCTGGTGCTGACCTGGTCGGCCTACCTCCTGGCCTACTGCGCCCGGTGCCAGGGCACCGCGGCGGAGGTGCTGCGCATCAGCTTTCAGCTGCTGATGCTCCATCCCATCCGCGCCCTGGGGGTGCTGCTGCCTCTGGTGGGCGGCATCGCCCTGGCGCTGATTGCGCCGGGTCTCGTATTCTTCCTGCCCGCGCCGGTGTGCTGGCTGGAGAGCAGAACCATTGAGGCGGTCTTCCGGCTCCATATGCGGCCGGAGGATCTGGAGCGGGAGACGGCGTAATCTTCACCCCAACTACGATACAACAAAAAGGAGGCCGCTTCCATGCACCATACTTTGGAACAGGCAAGAGCCTTTGAGGCGCGGTACGGGCAATTCATTCCCGAGGATCAGCGCCCGGCCTTTCATCTGACGCCCACCATCGGCTGGATGAATGACCCCAACGGATTTTCCCGCTATCGGGGAGAATACCATCTTTTCTACCAATACCATCCCTATTCCACCGAATGGGGTCCCATGCACTGGGGCCACGTCAAGACCCGGGACTTCCTCCATTGGGAGCGGCTTCCTGTGGCATTGGCGCCGGATCAGCCCTACGACCAGGGCGGCTGCTTTTCCGGCAGCGCCGTCGAGCTGGACGATGGCCGGCAGCTGCTGGTCTATACCGGCGTGCAGAAGCATCTCACCGACGACGGCCGCACCCTGGAGACCCAGACCCAGTGCTTGGCGCTGGGCGACGGCGTTAACTATGAAAAGTATCCCGCCAATCCGGTGCTGACGCAGAAGGATCTGCCAGAGGGCGGCAGCCCTGTGGACTTCCGAGACCCCAAGGTCTGGCGGGAGGCGGACGGCAGCTACCGCATGGTGGTGGGCAACCGCCCGGCGGATCAGAGCGGCGCGGTGCTGCTTTATCAAAGCCTGGACGGGTTTACCTGGTCGCTGGTCGGCCAGGTGGATGCGTCGCACTGCCAATACGGCATGATGTGGGAGTGCCCGGATTTCTTCCCCCTGGACGGCAAGCAGGTGCTGCTGACAAGCCCCCAGGAGATGAGCCCCATCGGACTGGAATTTCACGCGGGCAACGGCACGGTCTGCATCATCGGCAGCTATGACCGGGAGAATAACCGGTTTGTCCGAGAGCATATCCAGGCGGTGGACTACGGAATCG
>CALWXA010000048.1 GCA_944385395.1 uncultured Oscillospiraceae bacterium
AATCTCCACTCATTCCCATGGAGAGGTACTGCCATTTATTATCATATATTTTCCCATTTATGTCAACATACAGCTGACGAAGTTGCTGAAAATACCGGATATTTCCATGAGGTTCTGCTTCTACCGGGGGAATGGTCATCAGGCCCTGCACCCGGATGTGGGGCAGCTCCAGAGCCAACCGGGCCGCCGCCTCCAGCTCCGCCGGGGCAAAGCCGCTTTTGGCCTCCTCGCCGCCGATGTTCACTTCCAGCAGCACGTCCTGCACCAGCTCCTGACGGGCCGCCTCCTTCTCGATCTCCCGGAGCAGCGCCTCACTGCCCACCGACTGGATCAGCTGCACCTTGCCCACCACCTGGCGGACCTTGTTGCGCTGCAGATGGCCGATGAAATGCAGCGGCCGGCCGTCATAGGCGTTCTGGGCCAGCTTGGCCGTCATCTCCTGGACACGGTTCTCGCCCAGCACATCAATACCGGCGCCAATGGCCTCCTGGCAGGCGGCGGCATCGTTCATCTTGCTGGCGCCCACCAGGGTAATATCGGCGCCGGTGCGGCCGCTCTCACGGGCAGCAGCGTCGATCCGCTGCCGCAGGACGGCAATATTTTCAGAAATAGACATACGATTCTTCCTTTCCAGAGTACATTCAGGCTACCACTTTTCCGTCATAGAGATCGCTGGCGGTGACGATGACTTCATCCCCGGGACGGAGGATCTGGCTGCCGGTGGCACCTTCCGCCGGTTCCACCAGGGTATAACCGTCACCCTGGTAGGTCACCGTCACCGGTTTGAACTTGGCGGTATAGCCCACCATACAGTACACGCCGCTCTGCCCCTCTTCGTTGAGCCGCAGGGCGTTGGCAGGGATCCGCAGCCCCGTATGGCTGTCCATCACCAGCTCACCGGATTGGCGGCGCAGCTGGGTCACCTGGGATAGGTAGTCCCGGCAGCGCAGCACCACCACCTGTTTCCCGCCTTCTTCCGGGCCCACGCACAACACCTCTGCCGTTACGTCCTGTTCCAGTCCGTAGCTCATGCGCAGGGTAGCTTGTCCCGCCTCTTCCAGCTGAGCAGCCTGATCCGCAGAAACGGTGACGGCATAGTACCAGGAGGTGCCGTAGATCAGCTTGCCCATAGTGCCGTCGGTGGGCTGGGCGGTAAGGGACTCCAGTTGAGAGGGGGTCAGCTTTTCCAGCTTCCCAGGTGTCAGCACCGATTCATAGCCGTCGCACACTGCCGAAAAGATGCCGGGCTTCTGGGCACGGATCTCCTGGGCACCGGAGAGGCTGTTCTTCAGTGCGGCGATCTCGCTTTGCACCGTTTCCGCCTGGGCCTGGATCTCCGCAGCGGAGGAATAGGAGTGGCTGCGCTTGAGGATATCGGCCTTCAGCTCCGCTACCTCCTCGGAGGCGGCGGCATAATCGCCGCTGCTCACCTGGCTGCGCAGCGTCAGCAGCGTGTCCTTGATGGTGCCGTCCAGCTTCAGCGCTGCATCCGGGTCCAGTACCGTGGACAGGGCAAATTCCAGCTGCTGCAGCTGCAGTTCCTTTTCCTCAATGGATTTGACGGTATCCAGGGCCTGGGTGCTGTCATAGGCGGTAGCCAGCAGCTCGCCGGAACCGGCCTTCTGCCCTTCGCTGAGGGCGTAGACCAAGGTGCCGGAGGCCTGGATGGTCTCCTCATCACGGATCACCCAGCCCTCCACCGCCACGGAATCCTCCGTCTTGGCGTTATAGACAATGGTGGTGGAGAAGGGATTGGTCACATAGCCGTAGATCTGGACGCCAAAAAACAGCACAACGGCGGCCAGGATGGCCAGGGCCAGAATACGGAAAATGACGGTGGTATGTTTCATGGCTTCACCTCTGGGAAAGGTGCCGCTCCTTACGCCTCCTCCGTCTCCTGCAGGGATACGGGATGCAGCGGCACGATGGTGGAAATGGCGTGCTTATAAATCACCTGCTGCTTACCGTCAGTGTCCAGCACCATGGTAAAACTGTCAAAGCCGGTGACATTGCCCCGAAGCTGGAATCCGTTGACCAGAAATACCGTTACCGGTACGTTCTGCTTCCGGGCTTTGGTGAGAAAGATCTCCTGAAGGTTGGATTTGTTGGACATATGGTCTGCTCCTTTTCTCTTTGTACGGACGATCTGTATCTGCTCGTCCGCCAGAGATTAGGATAATCCTTCCGCCCTCAGGATTTCTGTCGCAATTTGGAGAGCCGCTGGGAAATCGGGCACTTTTCCCCACCGGATCCAATGGATGGCCTCATTGCGCCGCAGCCACGTCAGCTGCCGCTTGGCATACTGCCGGGAGCGGAGCTTTACCTCCGCCACCGCTTCGGCCACGGTGGCTTCACCACGCTGCACCGCCAGGAACTGCTTGTAGCCGATGGCCTGCAGCGCCGTGGCGTCCGGGGAAAGGCCGGCGTCCAGCAGCGTCTGCACCTCCTGCAGCAGCCCCTGGGCCACCATCTCATCCACCCGGCGGTCGATGCGGCAGCGCAGATCCTCCCGGTCTTCATAGTCCAGGCCGATATACACCGCCCGGTATTTTGGGGGGTGGGCCTGGGTATCCAGGTTATACTGGGTGATGGTACGGCCGGTTTCGGCATAGACCTCCAGCGCCCGGATGATCCGCTTCTCATCCCGCAGGTGCAGCCGCTGCGCCGCCTGGGGATCGATCCTGCGCAGCTCCTCCAGCAGTACCGCCGCACCTTCCTGCTCCAGCCGCTGCTGCAGCCGGGCACGGACGGCGCCTCCGGCGCTGCCGGCGGCAAAGTTCCGGCCAGACACCAGGGCGTCCAGGTACAGTCCCGTACCCCCCACCAGCACCGGCAGGCGGCCGCGGCGGAGGATATCCTGGACACAGGCGTCCGCTTCCCGGACGTACCGGGCCACAGACCAACTCTCCCGGGAATCCGCCACGGCGATCATATGGTGGGGCACACCCTCCATCTCCTCCGGCGTAGGGGCCGCCGTACCGATGGACATGCCCCGGTAGATCTGCATGGAGTCCACGCTGACTACCTCTCCATGGAAGGCCTTGGCCAGGGCCACGCCCATTTTCGTTTTTCCCGATGCGGTGGGACCCACCACACACACCACCTCCGGGGCCATGGCCATCCTCCTTCCTTCAGGCTCGTTTGAACATCTTTTCCAGTTCGTACCGGCTCAGGCGCACCGCCACAGGCCGGCCATGGGGGCAGTACCGGATCTGGCCGGACTGCACCTTTTCTGCCAGGGCTGCCAGCTCCGCCGGATGGTTTTTCATGCCGGCCTTAATGGCGCTCTTGCAGGCCATAGTATGGTACAGCTCGTCCCGGAGTCCCGCCGGGTCCAGAGACCCCAGCACCAGTTTCCGGGCCAGCTCCTCCACTGTGGCGGTAACGTCCTCCAACCGGATATCGGCAGGGATCTCCCGGACCACCACGGTATCGCCGCCGAAATCCTCACACACGAAGCCCAGCTCCGCCAGGGTAGCGGCGTGCTCCAGCACGGCGGCGTATTCCTCGCCCCCCAGGGACACCGGCACGGGGGTCAGCAACTGCTGGCTCATCACCGGCTGGCTGCCCGCCTTCAAAGCGTCGAACCGCAGCCGCTCATGGGCGGCGTGCTTGTCGATGAGCCAGACATTCTGGTCCTCATCCTCACAGATGATATAGGTCTGCAGCACTTCGCCCACCACACGCCAGGGAATCCGGGGCTGCTCCAGCTGCTGCTGGACTTCTTCCGCCGGAACGGCGGGTTCCTTCTTTTCCGCCACCCGGGGCGCAGGTTCCCGGGTCACCGGGTGCTGCTGCACCACCGGGGCAGCCGGTTCTGCCGGAGCTTCCATCCGCTGTACCCGGGCAGGGGGTTCCTGCCGGACAGGGGAGGAGGCTGCCGGGGGCGTGATCTGATACGTCACTTTTCTGCCGCCGGAAATACCCGGGGCGGTAAAGGGTTTCTGAGGGTCCGGGGCCACATCCCGCACCACACCGGTGAGGGTGGGCTTTGCTGCAGGCCAGGAACCCAGCGGTTTTTTCTCCTGAGCCGTCTTTTCCCGGAATTCCTGGGCGGACATAGTCTGGTAGAAGCTCTCCTGCCGCTGAGGCTGGGCGGGAGCGTCCTCCCGGTCCAGAGCGTCCTTGACGGTATAGTACAGCGCATCGAACACGGTTTTATCCGATACGAATTTCACCACGGTTTTGGCCGGGTGGACGTTGACGTCCACCTGCTCCGCCGGCAGGGTGATGTGCACCACACAGCCGGGGAATTTGCCCTTCAAAAGGCGGTTGCGGTAGGCCTCCTCCAGCGCTGCCTGCAGCAGCTGGGACCGGACGAACCGGCCGTTGACGAAGAATACCTGCCGGGCACGGGTACCGTGGCCGTACAGGGGCTTGGTGACGAAGCCCTCCACCGACACCTCGCCGCCGGTGCCCCGGAGGGGCAGCAGGCTCATGGCGAACTGGCGGCCCATGGCGGCGTACACCGCCGAGAGGAGCTGACCGTCGCCGGGGGTATGGAGCACCTCACTGCCGTCCCGGATGAGCTTGAAGGAGATATGGGGATGGCTCAGGGCCAGATGCTGCACCACCGCCGAGGCGGCGGAGCCCTCGGAGCTGTCCTTCTTCATGAACTTCAGCCGGGCGGGGGTATTGTAAAAGAGGTCACGGACACAGATGGTGGTGCCCTCCGGGCAGCCGGTTTCCGTCACCTCGCCGGCCACGCCGCCCTCCAGGTGCAGCGTGGCACCGGACTGGGCGTCACGGCAGCGGGAGAACACGTCCACCCGGGACACGGCGGCAATGGCGGCCAGGGCCTCGCCCCGAAAGCCCAGGGTGCCGATGGCGGCCAGGTCATCCGCCGTACGCAGCTTGCTGGTGGCGTGGCGCAGAAAGGCGGTGGGCAGCTCCTGGGGCGGAATGCCGCAGCCGTTGTCGGTGATGCGCAGATAGGTCATGCCGCCCTTTTCCAGCTCCGCCACAATGGCGTCGGCGCCGGCATCTATGGCGTTTTCCAGCAGCTCTTTCATGACGCTGGCGGGGCGTTCCACCACCTCGCCGGCGGCAATGAGATCCGCCACATGCTTGCTCAGACATTGGATGCGGGGCATGGCGCCACCTCCTTCTTTTCAGGGATCACTGCAGTTTCTGCTTGAGTTCGTACAAAAGATTCAGGGCCTCCAGGGGACTGAGACTGTCCACCTGGGCACGGCGCAGGGCGTCGATGACCTCCGCCTCCCCCATAGCCGCCAGGGAGCACTGATCCTCCTGGGGCTGCTGGGCTGCCGGGGCCGGAGTACCGGCATTCTCCTCCAGCTGGCGCAGGATCTTCCGGGCACGGCGGATCACCGTATCCGGCAGGCCCGCCAGACGGGCCACCTCCACGCCGTAGCTGCGGTCAGCGCCGCCGGGGACGATCTTGCGCAGGAAGATGATCTCCTCGCCCCGGGTGCGGACGGCGATGTTATAGTTCTTCACGCCGGGGAGGGTATCCTCCATGGCGGTGAGCTCGTGGTAATGGGTGGCGAACAGGGTCTTGGCGCCCAGACGGGCGGGGTCTGCGCAGTATTCCAGCACCGCACGGGCAATAGACATACCGTCAAAGGTGGAGGTGCCGCGGCCGATCTCGTCCAGGATCAGCAGGCTCTGATCCGTGGCGCTGCGGAGGATGTCGCTGACCTCCGTCATCTCCACCATAAAGGTGGACTGGCCCGCCGCCAGATCGTCGGAGGCACCGATGCGGGTGAAGATCCGGTCCACGATGCCCAGGTGGGCCGAGGACGCCGGAACAAAAGACCCGATCTGGGCCATCAGCACGATGAGGGCCACCTGGCGCATATAAGTGGATTTACCGGCCATATTGGGGCCGGTGATGATGGCGGCACGGTTTTCCTTGCGGCCCATATAGGTATCGTTGGGCACGAACAGGGCGTGGCTGGACATCCGTTCCACCACCGGGTGGCGGCCGGCATGGATCTCGATGACACCGGTCTCGTCCACCGTGGGGCAGCAATAGTGGTTCTTCACCGCCACGGTAGCCAGGGAGCATAGGCAGTCCAGCTCCGCCACCGCAGCCGCCGTCTGCTGTACCCGGCTCACCGCCTGGGCCAGCTGCAGCCGCAGATGGGTGAACAGCTCATATTCCAATGCCGTATCCCGGTCAGCGGCGGATAGGACATCATGCTCCAGGTCCTTCAGTTCCTGGGTGATATACCGCTCGCCGTTCACCAGGGTCTGCTTGCGGATATAGGTTTCCGGCACCATGTCCCGGAAAGAATTGGATACCTCGATATAGTAGCCGAAGACCTTATTGTAGCCGATTTTCAGCGTGCGGATGCCGGTACGTTCCTTTTCCTGCGCTTCCATGGCGGCGATGATGTCCTTGCCGCCGTGGAGGATGGAGCGCAGGCGGTCCACCTCCGGGTGGAAGCCCTCCCGGATCAGCTCACCTTCCCGGACGGAGAAGGGGGGCTGGTCCACCAGGGTACGGGCGATCTCACCGGCCAGGTCTGTCAGGGGGTCCAGGGCCTCGTCCAGTGCCCGGAGCCGGCCCTTGTCGAACACCGCCAGCTGCCGCTTGATCTCCGGCAGCTTCTCCATGGCGCTGCGCAGGGCCACCAGGTCCCGGCCGCCGGCGGTGCCGTAGACGATGCGGCCCATGAGCCGCTCCATATCCGCCATGCCGGAAAGGGCCACCGTCAGCTCCTCACGGGCTACGGTGTGGTTCACCAGAGCGGAGACAGCGCCGTTGCGGCGGGTGATCTCCGTGACGCTCAGCAGGGGTCGCTCCAGCCAGGACCGGAGACACCGGGCACCCATGGCGGTTTTGGTCTTATCCAGCACCCACAGAAGGCTGCCCTTCTTCTCCTTGCTGCGGAGGGTCTCCGTCAGCTCCAGGTTCCGCCGGGCGGTGAGGTCCAGCTCCATGAACCGGCCCTGCTGGTAATAGTCCAGGGTATCGATATGGCTCAGGTCCGTTTTCTGGGTCTCATGGAGATAGTCCAGCAGGGCCCCCAGAGCCAGCAGCGCCGCCGGATTGTTCCGGGGCAGGGTTTGCAGCACGTCGTCGCCGAACTGACTGCGGACGGTCTTTTCTGCCGTTTCCAGACGGAACCGGCCATCGGGCAGCTGCTCCACATGACAGCGCAGTTTCTCTTCCAGGGCCTGACGCACCGCCGCATTTTCATACGCTGCGGCGTTCACCACCGCCTCGGCGGGGGAGAAGCGGCCCAACTCGTTGAGCAGATGGCTCACCCGGTCGGGGCCGGAGAAAGCCGTGGCGTGGGTCTGGCCGGTGGAGATATCGCAGGCGCACAGCCCAGCGTTTTCTCCGTCCAGATAAAGCCCGGCGCAGAAATTGCTGCGGCCTTCCTCCAGGCAGGCAGAGTCGATGACCGTGCCGGGGGTGATGATGCGGACGATGTCACGCTTTACCAGACCCTTGGCGGCGGCGGGGTCCTCCGTCTGCTCGCAGATGGCCACCTTATAGCCCTTGGCGATGAGCCGGGCGATATAGGCGTCGCTGGCATGGTAGGGAATGCCGCACATGGGGATGCGCTCTTCCTCCGATTTGTTTTTATCCTTGTCCCGGCTGGTCAAGGTCAGGTCCAGCTCACGGGAGGCAGTCCGGGCGTCGGGGCCGAACATCTCATAGAAATCCCCCAGTCGGAAAAACAGGATGGCGTCCTGATTGCGCTCCTTGATCTCCAGATACTGCCGCATCATAGGCGTCAGTTCTGCCATGTCGTTCCCTCCTTCACATGGCTCCGTCAGGCCAGATGGCCGAACAGGGCCCAGGTATTGCTGTCGGTGATCTCCACATCCCGGTAGGTGCCGATGGCAGAGGCGTCACCGGTAAGATGCACCAGACGGCCTCCGGCGGTACGGCCGGACAGAGGCCAGCGCAGATCGTCGGTGGTGCCGTCCACCAGCACGCGGACCCGCTGACCCAAATATTGGGCGTGGAGCTGGGCGGAGATCTCGTTCTGGGTCTGGCAGAGGAGGTCGAACCACTTCTGCTTTTCGCTGCGGGGCACGGGATCGTCCATGGAAGCCGCCGGTGTGCCGGGCCGGGGAGAGAAGATAAAGGTGAACAAGGCGTCAAACCGCACCTGCCGCACCAGCTCCACCGTCTCCATGGCCTCCGCCTCCGTTTCGCCGGGGAAGCCGATGATGACGTCGCTGGTGAGCACCAGGTCCGGCATCACCTTCCGGGCATAGGTAATAAGATCCAGATACCGCTCTCTGGTATAGGGGCGGTTCATGGCACGGAGCACCCGGTCGCAGCCGGACTGTACCGGCAGGTGCAGCTGGTGGGCCACGTGACGGCTGGCGGCCATGGTATCAAACAGCTCATAGGTAGCGTCCTTGGGCTGGGAGGACATGAAGCGGATGAGATAGTCCCCTTCGATGGTGTCCAGTTCCTGCAGCAGACGGGCAAAGTTCCAGCCATCCGGCAGGTCCTTGCCGTAGGAGTTCACGTTCTGACCCAGGAGGGTGATCTCCCGGTAGCCATCGGCCACCAGCTGCCGCACCTCTTCCACGATGCACGCTGCGTCCCGGCTGCGCTCCCGGCCCCGGACATAGGGCACGATGCAGTAGGAGCAGAAATTGTTGCAGCCGTACATGATGGAGACCCAGGCCCGGATGGAACCCTCCCGGACCACCGGCATCCCCTCGACAATATGGCCGTGCTCCTGTTCCACGGAGAACACCCGGCCGTGGCGGGTATACACTTCATAAAGCAGCTCCGGGAATTTCCACAGAGCCTGAGGCCCGAACACCAGATCCACATGGCGGTAGGACCGGCGCACTCGCTCGGCCACCTCCGGCCGCTGGGCCATGCAGCCGCACAGGCAGATGATCTGCCGGGGATTGGCCTTTTTGGTATGGGTCAGGGCCCCCAGGGTGCCGTACACCCGCTGCTCTGCATGGTCACGGATGGCGCAGGTATTCAGCACCACCACGTCCGCCTCCTCTGCCCTTTCCGTCATGGTGCAGCCCATAGCCTGGAGCATGCCCATAATATGCTGGCTGTCCGCCACGTTCTGCTGGCAGCCGAAAGTATCCACCATGGCACGGGGGGATTGGCCCGCCGCCTCATGGAGCTCCCTGATTTTTTGTTCAAACGCCCGCTGGCGATCCATCTGCGCTGCAGTGAGCAGCACCTGCTGTCTTTCCAAATGAAACCTCCTGACCGCCCGGAATCGAAAAAAGGCGATACTACCCGAATTTAACTATGGTATTATAGCACAATGCGCTTTGTGAAACAAGAAATGGCCGAGAAAAAAGATGGCCTGCAGCCCTTTTTCCTCCGGGTATGGTTGCAAATCCCGGGAATCTGGGCTATGATAAGAACCATCCGTACGGAAAGGACCTATTCCCATGCGAAAAGTATGTTACATTCTCTGGCCGCTGCTGTTCGTGTTCACCATTGTCTCCGATCAGCTGCTGAAATACTGGACGGTGACTCATCTGGAGCTGTGGCAATCCAGACCCTTCATCCCGTATCTTCTGCAGCTGACCAGGGTACACAATACCGGCGCCGCCTGGTCCAGCTTCTCAGGGCAGACGGTGCTGCTGGTGTGTGTCAATGTGATACTGCTCTCGGCGGTGGTTTTCGTGCTGGTAAGGCGCATCGTGCGCCATCCCCTGGGCGTCACCGCCTGCGTGCTGATCCTGGGCGGCGGCATCGGCAACATCATCGACCGGCTGCGTCTGGGCTATGTGGTGGATATGTTCGAGCTGCTGTTCATGGATTTCCCGGTATTCAATCTGGCAGACTGTTTCCTGGTGGTAGGCACCATTCTGGGCTGCGCCTACTATCTATGGATCTATGAGACCCACGATGCGCCGAAAAAGGAGGGCCCCCATGGAACCGATGATCCTGCAGGCCGCTGCTGAGGACGCCGGACAGCGGCTGGACAGTTTCCTGGCCGTCCATCTGGATGGCTTCAGCCGCAGCGCTGCCGCCCGGCTGCTGGAAGAGGGCTGCGTGCTGTGTGACGGGCGGGTGCCGGGCAAGAGCCTGCGGCTTACCGGCGCTGAAGAGATCTCCGTCACCCTGCCCCAGCCGGAGGACACGGAGTTGATCCCCCAGGACATCCCTCTGGACGTGGTCTACGAGGATGCCGACGTCATCGTCATCAACAAGCCCACGGGTCTGGTGGTGCATCCTGCCCCGGGGCATCCCGACGGCACGCTGGTCAACGCCCTGCTCTACCACTGCGGCGATTCTCTCTCCGGCATCGGCGGGGAAAAGCGGCCCGGCATCGTTCACCGCATCGACCGGGACACCAGCGGTCTCATCATTGCCGCCAAAAACGACCGGGCCCATCAGGCCCTGGCAGCCCAGCTGGCGGATCACACCCTGGCCCGGACCTATGAATGTCTGGTCACCGGCAATCTCCGGGAGGAGGGCGGCACCGTGGACGCTCCCATCGGCCGCCACCCTACGGATCGGAAGAAAATGGCGGTGACGGAGAAGAACAGCCGCCGGGCCGTTACCCACTGGGAGGTCATCGCCCGATATCCCGGCGTCACCCATGTCCGCTGCCGGCTGGAGACCGGCCGCACCCATCAGATCCGGGTGCACATGGCCTATCTGGGCCATCCCATCCTGGGGGACACCGTGTACGGCGCCAAAAAGGCGGTTCCGGGTCTTACGGGCCAGTGTCTCCACGCCGTGGGCCTGCGGTTCCTCCATCCCAGTACCGGGGAGGCGGTAGAGCTCAGCTGTCCGCTGCCGGAGGAGTTTCAGGCATACCTCCGGAAGCTGGAAAACAAGAGCTGATTTCTCTCAGTGATATTTGAAAAATAAAAAGCCCTGTATTCATTGCGAATACAGGGCTTTTTATTTGGTGCGCGGTACAGGACTTGAACCTGTGACCCCATGCACGTCAAGCATGTGCTCTACCAGCTGAGCTAACCGCGCGGAGAACGTTAATTACTATACAGGGAAAGCGTCCCTTTGTCAAGACTTTTCTTGCGAACAGGCCCCTTTTTTGTTATACTGGCGGTACACACCGCACATTTGACCTGTGATAAGGAGTATGTGGCATGGAAAAAATCGCTCTGGTCACCGGCGCCTCCCGGGGCATCGGCCGGGCCATCGCCGCACAGCTGGCCCGGGAAGGCTGGGCCGTGTGCATCAATTACAGCACTCATCCTCTGCCTGCCCAAGAGCTGGAACAGCAGCTGACAGATCAGGGCTGCCGCTGTATGGTGGCGCAGGCGGATGTTTCCGACAGCGCAGCCGTAGCTGCCATGGTCAGAGACATCGAACACCGCTGGGGGCCCGTATCCCTGCTGGTAAACAACGCCGGTATCTCCGGACAGATGCTGTTTCAGGATGTAACGCCCCAGCTGTGGCGGCGGATGTTCGCCGTCAATGTGGATGGCGCCTATCACACCATCCAGGCGGTACTGCCGGGGATGCTGCACCATCATCAAGGCACCATCGTCAACATTTCCTCCATCTGGGGCCTCCGGGCCGCCAGCTGCGAGGTGGCCTATTCCTGTACCAAAGCCGCTATTGTAGGCCTTACCCGGTCCCTGGCCGCCGAACTGGCTCCCTCCGGCATCCGGGTGAATGCCGTGGCCCCCGGTGTCATCGCCACGGACATGCTCCAGGAACTGCCGGAAGGCACTCTGCCCCAGCTGGAAGCGGAAACGCCTCTGGGCCGCCTGGGCACCCCGCAGGATATCGCTCAGGCCGTATCCTTTCTGGCTGACGATACCCGCTCCGGGTTTCTCACCGGCCAGATCCTTACCGCCGACGGCGGATTTACCCTATAAGCAGCACATACGCCCCCGGACCACAAGTCCGGGGGCGTTCTTTTTTTGCCATTCAGCGGGGCAGGGGCTGGCTGTGGATCATCACCCGGCCAAAGCAGGTGAGACTCCGTCCGCCGCCGGGAGTCAGCACCACATCGGCGTCGGCACGATCCCGGTTCAGAGAAAAGAGGTACACCACTCCCAGGGGGTCCTTATAATACTGCTTGCACACCATCTCTCCATCCACGCAGAAGATACCCACATCTCCGTTGGCCAGAGGATCGTGATTGACATACACCACCGAGCCGTCAGCGATCCGGGGCTCCATGGAATCACCCTGGATCCGCACCGCCAGTTCTGCACCCTGGGGTACCTCTCCGGTCACCTCCAGAGGCTGGAAATCCTCACCGAACACAGGGGCGGCATATCCGGCAGCCGCAGGGCTTTCATACAGCGGAATCACCCGGGCCCGCTGCGGTGCACCTTCCTCCATCTCCTGCTGCCAGCGGCACAAAGAATCCACCAGGGCATACACGCTCTGCCGCCCGGTAACGCTCAGCCGCCGGTAGCCCTCTACCAGCCGCCGCTCCTCGTCGCTGCAATACATGGTGCTGTCGGCACGGATGTCATCCTGATAGAGATAGTTGGCATCCACCTGCAGCGCATCCATCAGCCGCAGCAAAATTTCGTCCTTGGGCTTGCTGAATCCCGTTTCATAATTGCCGATGGCCGATCGGGTCACCCCCACGGTCTCCGCCAACTCTGCCCGGGAAAGTCCACATTCTGTTCTGCGCTGATACAGCCTCTGTGCTAAAGACATGGTTTATCCCCCTTCGCCTCTATTCGACACGGCTACTGCCATCATAGCGTACTTATTGTTGCTTGTCAATCTATTTTAACAAGAAACTTGGCAATCCACTATTGACGAACCAACTATATTGTGATATGCTGTGCATGTTACCAAGAATCTTGTTCTTCCATTCTATTGTGCCAAGTAATATTGTTGTTTATACCGATAGATCAGCGGTATGTTACCAGTTCATCCAGATCCTTGCGCACTTTGGAACGCAGCGGATCCTCCGGAGCGGGATAGCCCAATGCGATCAGCAGACGTACCGGGCGGGTCAGGCCCAGCAAAGAGCGGATCTTCCCATCATCCAGCCAGCCCAGGATACAGCTGCCCAAGCCCTGGGCGGTGGCTTCCGCCGTGAGATAAGCGGCAGCAATACCGATGTCGATGGAACGGTAGTCAATGCCTTTGAGCTTGGCACCCAAGGCAGCGGTTTTTACGTAGGGCTCCTCAGAAATGGCAATGATCACCGGAGCCTGGGCAGCAAAGGCATTGAGGCCACCCATGCCCCGGGCAGCCTGGGCCACAGAATGGGCCATAGCATCCCGGCAGACCGTCAGGTGGTAGGGCTGGCCGTTGCAGGCCGAGGGAGCCAGACGCATGGCAGACAGGATGGCGTCCAGCTTTTCCTGTTCCACCGGGCGCTGTGGATCATAGCGGCGGCAGGATTGACGATTCTGAGCAATTTCCAGGAAATCCATAACGATAAACCTCCCATGGATCATATTGTTGCCTATTATACCGCTTCAGTCCCATTGCCGCAAGGCAAACCGGGAAGGGCAGCCGTTCTGTTCAGGGACTGTTCCCACGAAAAAAATGAGACACGCCTGACGGCGCATCTCATTTTTTGGTGGGGGATGGTGGATTCGAACCACCGAAGGCAGTGCCAGCAGATTTACAGTCTGTCCCCTTTGGCCACTCGGGAAATCCCCCATATGAAATTGGAGCTGGTGGACGGATTCGAACCCCCGACCGGCTGATTACAAATCAGCTGCTCTGCCAGCTGAGCTACACCAGCGTGATAACCAGCGTAGGTTATTTTAGCAGGTAACCTGCGCTTTGTCAAGAAATTTTTACATATTTTCCGCACAGGGCGGAAAAGGAGAGGAGACATCCATGAAACTCAGCGAATTATCTGCCGAGTATCGGTCAGATGAAGCCGCCATCCGGCAGCGCATCCACCAGCTGCGTCATCAGGCGCGGCAGGCCGGAGACCCTAAGACGCAGCTGGCGCTGCAGCACCGGATCCTGCGGCTGCAGCCCTTACTGCGCCAGGCCAGGGCACTGGCGGATCTGACAGAACATTACTATGACAGGGGGTGGCGGCACCATGACCACTACCGGTTCTGATCCACTGGCCCAGCTGTCCTTTCTCCTTTGGCAGCAGGAACCCGCCGGAGACAACAGCGCACAGCACCAGCAGCTGATGGCGCTGCTGATGCGGGCACTGGATGAGACATTGACCCCCAGGCAGCGGCAGGTGCTGCTGCTGTATTACGGCGGGACGTCCGTCACCCGCATTGCGCAAGAGCTGGGTGTGGGGAAGCCCACCATTTCCCGCACACTGCGGCGGGCCCGGCGGCGGCTGGAACAGGCACTGCAGTACACCATATAAACTTTTTGCCCGGGATGCTTGCGCTTTTTTCCTATTCTGCGTATACTGTATGTACTGAGTTGTGGATATATCCCAGGGAAAAAAGGAGAATTTCATGTTCAACAAAATTCTGCATCACCCGTTGGCCCGTATCCTGCTGGGGATTGCCGGTATTGCCATGCTGTCGGCGGCCATCAATCTGTTCGTGGTACCTCAGGGATTATACAGCGGCGGCGCTCTGGGTCTGTGCCAGGTGATCCGTACGCTGGTGGTGGATTATCTCCACATTCAGCCGGGGTTTGATCTGTCCGGCGTGCTGTATCTGCTGCTGAACATCCCGCTTTTTGCTCTGGCCTGGTTCAATCTGGGCAGGCGTTTTGTGGTGCGCACCATGATCTGCGCCGTCTGCCAGTCCCTGTTCATCAGCATCATCCCCATTCCCGCAGCGCCCATCGTGCAGGACTCCCTGACCAACTGTCTCATTGGCGGTATCCTCTCCGGCATCGCCTGCGGGCTGATCCTCACCTGCGGCTGCTCCAGCGGCGGTCTGGATATCGTGGGCCTGTATCTGGCCAAGAAAGGCAAGAGCTTTACCGTAGGCCGCTTCTCCATGAGCTTCAACGCCGTGCTGTATCTCAGCTGCCTGATCCTCTTCAATGCCACCACCGCCATTTACTCCGCCATCTACAACGTCTTTTCCTCTCTGGTGTTGGACCGGATGCATCAGCAGAACATTCTGGTGCAGGTGCTGATCTTTACCAAGGACAAAAATTCCCAGCTGCCTGCCTTCATCATGGAGAAGCTGGGACGGGGCGTTACCTCCTGGAACGGCCGGGGCGGCTATACCGGGGATGACGTGCAGGTTCTGTGCGTGTGTGTCAGCAAGTTCGAGATCGAAGCGCTGCAGCGGGCCGTGCATCAGCTGGACCCTCACGCTTTCTTCGTGGTGCAGGAGGGCGTCCACATCGGCGGCAACTTTGAGCGGCATCTGTCCACGTGATCTATAAGAAGCATCAAGGCGCAGCTGCCTGGGGCAGCTGCGCCTTGATGCTTCTTTATCCAAAAATGCCGGTGAAGAAGATCTCCAGGCCAATGAAAATCAAAATGGCACCGCCCAGGATGCTGGCCCGGCCCGCCAGGCGCACCCCGAACTTCTTACCCAGGCAGATGCCTCCCAGGCAGATCACAAAGGTCACCGCCGCAATGATAAGGCAGCAGACCAGGGCCATGGGCCAGTCGTAGTCCGCAATGGTAAAGCCCACGCTCAATGCGTCAATGGAGGTAGCCACGCCCTGCACCAGAAGGGTCATGAGCCCCGCGCCTCCTGCACTGTGTTCCTCTTCGCCGCCCCGGATACCCTCCAGCAGCATTTTGCCGCCGATCCAGCCCAGCAGGGCCAGAGCGATCCAGGGTATGAATGCTTCAAAAGACCGGAAGCGCTGCACCACGGTATGGACGCACACCCAGCCCAGCAGCGGCATCAGCGCCTGGAACACGCCAAAGATCCCGGCCACCAGGCACATTCTGCGGCCCGGTATATCCGGCTGGCGCAGGCCGCTGGCCAACGATACCGAAAATGCGTCCATAGCCAGTCCGATTCCCAACAGGGCGCTGTTGAAAAAGAAGAGGAAGTTCCAATCCATATCCTTTGCTCCTTTCAGGTGAGATGCGCTCTCCCCAGATAAAAAACTGTGCCCGGCTGAAAACAGCCGGGCACAGGTGTCTTTTCCGGATAAGGGGACCCCATGCGTGCCGTTTTCAGGCAGACATGTGAGTCTCGCAATTCAAAGCAAGCCAGGCCCCGCAAGGCCAGTATGTTGACTTGCTACGCCCCGCAAGGACGCTTGCTACTCCCTCACCATCGCTTTTTCACAAGTAAAATGCTCTTTCACAAAGTGAAAGAGCATCATGGAGCGGGCGACGAGGCTCGAACTCGCTACCTCGACCTTGGCAAGGTCGCGCTCTACCAGATGAGCTACGCCCGCAGAACAGGATTGATTATAACGGACTTTTCCCCATTTGTCAAGCCTGCTCTTCCGCTTTTTGCAGAATGATCTCCACAATTTCTGCGTCGCCGCTTTCGGGATAAAAATATACCTCCCAGGGGTCCCGGACCGTCTCCTGACGTTCCTGCTGTACCCGGGCAACGATGTCACGCAATTCCTCCTGCTGTCCCGGCTCAAAATACGACAGCTGCACCACCAGTTCCGTTGCGCCTCCCGCAGCAGCAGCTTTAAGCAGATCGTACAGCGCCGAGATGCTGGTGGCATGGATGATGCCGTCCACCTGGCTGGCGGTACGGCGATAGCCGATGGTCACAGCGATCTCCACATAGTTCCGGGCAGTGGAATCGATGGTATAGGTAAGATATTCTACAGCGTAGGAGCCCAGGGGCGTTTCCAACTGTACCTCCTGACAGGCCTGCTGGGCGATCTGGGATGCGTCCGGTCCCTCTTCACCGGGATAGAACCAGATGCCGCCTTCCTCCTCATGGTCGCTGATGAGCAGCAGCAGATCGTTCACCACATCCTGATAGCTCTCGGCCCGCAGGACGCTGCGGTCCCCGCTTTCGTAATAAGTAGACGAGTGGGGCTGCACCTGCCCGTACTCCCGGTACAGGATGGACCCGCAGCCGCAAAGGCTCAGCAGCAAAAGGCTCAGCAGGGCACAGATGCTCCGTTTCATGACAGCACTCCTTTCCTCCGCCGGCGATTACAGGCCGCCGGACACGTTGGTTTTGAACCCCTCGCCCAGGATCTCATGGGCATCACAGACGATCATAAAGGCATGGGGGTCTATTTCCCGCACCAATCGTTTTACCGTCACCGCCTGGCCGCGGCCAAACGCACAGAGGATCACGTGCTTATCCTCTCCGCTGAAAGCCCCTTTTGCCTCGATGAGAGTAACGCCCCGCTCCATCCGAAGCAGCTGGTTTGTAATGGCCTGATACTCGTCGGAAATAATGTAGGCCACCTCTGAGGCACTGGGCCCATACACCACCTTATCCATCACCAGCGATGAGATGTACAGCGCCACCACGCCATACAGAGCTCTGGACATATCCCAGAACACCAGGGCGTAGCCCACCGTCACCACCAGATCCGCTGCCAGCACCAGCGAACCGATGGACGCGCCTTCAAAGCGCAGCTTCAGCAGCCGTGCGGCCATCACCGTACCGCCGGTGTTGGAGCCTTGGCGTACCATTAGGCCTACCGCCACGCCCACCACGACGCCGCCATACAGTCCGGCCAGGATGGGATCCATCGGCTGGAATTCACACAGCGCCGCCAACAGATCGATCAGCAGGGATGAAACCGCCATGGCATACAGGGAGGCAAGCAGCAGCTGCCGGCCAAGCTTCCGCCATCCAAGGATAAAAAGCGGTATATTCAGTACCAGCGATACAGTACCCACCGGTGCCCAGGGCAGGAAAAAATTGATGATCTGTCCCAGACCGGTAAATCCTCCCACACTGATGTGGTTGGTAGCAAAGCACCAGTTGAATCCAAAAGCATAAATGGCGCAGCCCAGGGTAATGATTCCGTAACGTACCAGGATCCTGTGTATCATATCTCTCTCCTTCAATCAGGTCACCTGCTGTCCCTTTCACAGCAGTTCCAGCTGCTTTTCGTCGCTGTCCTCGCTCCTGAGCAGCGCGCCGGCGGCGGGGACAGACCGAACGCGATATCGTGCCTGATTGACAATGCCCGTTTCCTCCACCGCCGCCACCCGCTCCAGCTGGTATTTGGGCTTCAGGGTCATTACCGCCACCCCCTGGGTGGACCGTGTGGCCTTGGGGGAGAGCAGCGCCGTATGGAAGATCAGCGCCCGGGGCTCGGTGGAATACAGCACCAGTTCCTGATCCTGCTCCAGCACCCGCAGCGCCACCAGGGGGCTCTTGTCGCTGTAGGCGCCGGTAAGCTTGCGGCGGTTGGAGGTGGTGGCGTAAGCCTTCAGCTCTACCCGGGCCACCTTGCCGTTGGCGAAGAAGAACAGCGGATGGCTGCTGTAGTCTCCCGGCGGCACCCTGGACGCCACGTTCTCCCCTGCATCCATGCCCAGCTTGGCCGGCAGATAGTCGCCCAGCACCGAGGCCTTGGCGTCGCCGAACTCCGTCAGCCGGGTCTTGTAAACCTGGCAGCGGTCGGTGAAGAACATCACTTCAGCATTGGATACAGTCTCCGCCGTCTGGCGCAGGCTGTCGCCCTCCTTGAACTTCTGTTCCCCGGACATCCGCAGGGACTGGGGTGTGATCTTCTTGAAATAGCCCTCCCGGGACAGGAAGATGTGAACAGGATATGCCTCCTGCTCCTCCTCATCCTGCTCCGCCGGCAGCTCATAGTCGTAGACGATCTCCGTTTTCCGCTCCTGGCCGTACTTTTTGGCCACAGCTGTCAGCTCGTCAATGAGGATCTTCCGGATCCGTCCGGGCTTGGCCAGGGTGTCCTCCAGGTCGGCGATCTCCTCCTGCAGGGCCTGGGTCTCCGCCACACGCTTGAGAATGTACTCTTTGTTGATGTTCCGCAGCTTGATCTCCGCCACGAACTCTGCCTGACGCTCATCGATGCCGAAGCCGATCATCAGGTTGGGGATCACCTCCGCCTCCTCTTCCGTCTCACGGATGATGGCGATGGCTTTGTCAATGTCCAGCAAGATCCGCTTCAGGCCCAGCAGCAGGTGGAGCTTGTCCTTCTTCTTTCCCAGCACAAAGTATACCCGCCGCCGCACGCAGTCGGTGCGCCAGGCCGTCCACTCCTCCAGAATCTCCCGGACGCCCATGACACGGGGCATGCCGGCGATGAGGATGTTGAAATTGCAGCTCACCGTGTCCTGCAGCGGCGTCAGGCGGAAGAGCTTCTGCATCAGCTTCTCCGGGTCCACGCCCCGCTTGAGCTCGATGGTGAGCTTCAGGCCGCTGAGGTCGGATTCATCCCGCATGTCGTTGATCTCCCGGATCTTGCCGGCCTTCAAAAGCTCCGCCACCTTGTCCAGAATGGCCTCGATGGAGGTGGAGTAGGGGATCTCGTACACCTCGATGAGGTGCTCTTTCTTATCGTAGCGCCAGCGGCTGCGCAGCTTGATGCCGCCCCGGCCGGTGTCGTAGATCTTCTGCAGCTCCTCCCGGTCGTACAGCAGTTCGCCGCCGGTAGGGAAATCCGGCGCCAGCAGGGTGGAGGCCACGTCGTGCTCCGGGTTTTTCAGATACGCCACGGTGGTCTCACATACCTCCGCCAGATTGAACCCGCAGGTCTGGCTGGCCATACCCACGGCGATGCCCTGGTTGCTGCTGACCAGCACATTGGGGAAGGTGGTAGGCAGCAGCACCGGCTCGGTGGTGGAGTTATCGTAGTTGGGGACAAAGTCCACGGCGTCGCTGTCCAGATCCCGGAACAGCTCTGCGCAGATGGGGGCCAGCTTTGCCTCGGTGTACCGGCTGGCGGCATAGGCCATATCCCGGGAATACACCTTACCGAAGTTGCCCTTGCTGTCCACAAAGGGATGTAGCAGGGATTCGTTGCCCCGGGTCAGGCGCACCATGGTCTCATAGATGGCCTGGTCACCGTGGGGATTGAGTTTCATGGTGGCGCCTACAATGTTGGCCGACTTGGTGCGGCTTCCGGTGAGCAGCCCCATTTTATACATGGTATACAGCAGTTTGCGGTGGGAGGGCTTGAAGCCGTCGATCTCCGGGATGGCCCGGGAGACGATGACGCTCATGGCGTAGGGCATATAGTTGCTGTCCAGGGTCTGGGTGATGGGCTGTTCCACCACGGCGCCCCGGAGGCCCATCACATGCCCCTGATCGACCGGCGGCTTTTTGCTCTGTGTGGAGTTCTTCTTGGCCATTGCTGTTTCGTTCCTTATCCGTAAAATTCAAAGCTCCCGGGGAAAACGCTCCCGGGCAAAGGGTGTGGCGGCCAGGCCGCCGGTGCCGGTTTCCCGCAGGCTCCGGGGCAGGGCACGGCCCACCTCCGCCATGGCATCCAGCACCTGATCCGGCGGGATGCGGCTGGTGATGCCCGCCAGGGCCATCTGGGCGGCGGACAGGGCGTTCATGGCGCCGATGACGTTGCGCTTGACGCAGGGCACCTCCACCAAACCACCTACCGGGTCGCACACCAGGCCCAGCAGATTTTTCACTGCCATGGCGCAGCTGTGGGCCATCTGCTCCGGCGTGCCGCCCTGGAGATACACCACTGCCGGCGCCGCCATAGCCGACGCCGAGCCGATCTCCGCCTGGCAGCCGCCTTCGGCTCCGGAGATGGAGGCCCGGGCCGCCAGGATCATACCGAAGCCGGAGGCCACATACAGCGCCCGGATCAGCTCTTCCCGGGACGCACCGAAGTGCCGGGCGTAGGGCAGCAGCACCGCCGGCAGCACGCCGCAGGCCCCGGCGGTAGGGGCCGCCACGATCCGCTTCATGCAGGCATTGCACTCGCCCATGGTCAGGGCGCAGGCCATGACCTCCGTGAAAAACGGCCCGCAGAGGGTGTCGCCTTCCCCGTACCGGGCCATCCGGCCTCCGTCGCCGCCTACCAGTCCGCTGGCAGAACGCTGCTGGGGATCATAATCCCGCCGGGCGTCCTCCATGGCCTGCAGCAGACGGCTCATCCGTTCCAGGGAGGTTTCCCGGGAAATGCCCTGGCTGCGGCAGTCCGATTCCAGGATGGCCTCCCACAGCGGCAGGCCGTCGGTACCCTGGAGCATCTGGGCAATGGATGTGAACTGGATCATAGCCGCGCCTCCTTATCCGGCGTATAGACGCTCACATGCAGGATCCCCGGCAGCGTCAAAATCTCCTCCGCCGCCGAAGGGGGCAGGGGCTGATCGCATTCCAGCACCATCACGGCGCTGCCGCCCCGGCCGCCCCGGTTGAGCTGCAAGGCCGCCACGTTGATGCCCTGCCGGGCCAGCACGCCGGTGACCTGGCTGACGCAGCCGGGCTGGTCGGTGTTGTGGACCACCAGAGTGGGGAGTTCCCCGTCAAAGGAGGCAGGCAGCCCATCCAGCAAAAACACCCGGATCCGGCCGCCGCCCACCGAGGAGGCGCCCACCTCCAGCTTCCGGCCTTCCCGGCCCCGGAGGTGCAGCAGCACGCTGTTGGGATGGGCATCCCGCAGCTGGCAGGTATCAAAAGAGAAGCGGAGTCCCTGCTCCTGCGCCAGGGCAAAGCTGTTGGGCACCCGGGCGTCGTCCGGCGCCAGGCCTAAAAGGCCCGCCACCAGCGCCTGATAGGTGCCGTGGCCCTTGCCGGTGGAGGCAAAGGAGCCGTGGAGCAGCAGCTGTGCCTCCTCCGGAGCCTGGCCCAGCAGGGCACGGGCCACCAGGCCGATGCGCACAGCTCCCGCCGTATGGGAACTGGAGGGGCCCACCATCACGGGGCCCAGGATATCGAAGAGATTCATGGCGTACCTCCCTTGTCCGCCCCGCAGGGCGGTGTGAAGCCGTCAGCTGACGTCGATCATATCCATATATTTGTACCCGTTTTCGGCGATATAATCCTTCCGGCCGGTAAGATTATCACCCAGCAGAAGATCGAAGACCCGGGCGGTGTCCTCCGCCGTCTCCGGCATGACCTTGATGAGCCGGCGGGTCTCCGGGTTCATGGTGGTCATCCACATCATCTCCGGGTCGTTCTCGCCCAGACCTTTGGAGCGCTGCACCGTGGTCTTTTTCCCCTCCAGCGTCTGGAGGATATCCGCCTTTTCCTTCTCGGAATAGGCAAACCAGGTCTGGTCCTTGCAGGTGATCTCAAAGAGCGGGGTTTCGGCGATATACACGAAGCCCTCCCGGATCAGGGTGGGGCACAGGCGATAGAGCATGGTGAGGATCAAGGTCCGGATCTGGAAGCCGTCCACGTCGCCATCGGTGCAGATGATGACCTTGCTCCACCGCAGGTTATTCAGGTCAAACTGATTGAGCTCCTTGACGCCCCGGCCGGAAACCTCCACGCCGCAGCCCAGCACCTTCATCAGGTCGGTGATGATGTCACTTTTGAAGATCCGGGGATAGTCCGCCTTCAGGCAGTTGAGGATCTTGCCCCGCACCGGCATCAGTGCCTGGAACTCTGCGTCCCGGGACTGCTTGCAGGCACCCAGAGCCGAGTCGCCCTCCACGATATAGATCTCCCGCCGGTCCGTGTCCTTGGTGCGGCAGTCCACAAACTTCTGCACCCGGTTGGCAATGTCGATCTTCTCGGTGAGCTTTTTCTTCTTGTCCAGACGGGCCCGCTCCGCCGTTTCCCGGCTGCGCTTGTTCACCAGCACCTGGGCGGCGATCTTTTCGGCGTCGTCGTGGTTTTCGATGAAATAGATCTCCAGGCGGCTGCGGAGGAATTCCGTCATGGTCTCCTGGATGAACTTGTTGGTGATGGCCTTCTTGGTCTGGTTCTCGTAGCTGGTCTGGGTGGAGAAGTTGCTGCTCACCAGCACCAGGCAGTCCGCCACGTCGGGATAGGTGATCTTGGACTCGCCCTTGAGATACTTGTTGTTCTCCCGCAGGTACTTGTCGATGGCGCCCACAAAGGCCAGGCGGGTGGCCTTGTCGGGGCTGCCGCCGTGCTCTAAGAAACTGGAGTTATGATAGTGCTCGGTGATATGCACCCGGTTGGAAAAGCAGCAGGCCACCTGCAGCTTCACCTTGTATTCCGGCTTGTCCGCCCGGTCACGGCCACGGCGCTCCGCCTCCCAGTACTCCGGCTCCGTCAGGGGATCGTCCCCGGCCAGCTCCCGGATATAGTCGGCGATGCCGTTTTCATAGAGAAACTCCTCGGTTTCAAATTTCCCGTTTTCCAGCTGGTTCCGGAACCGGAAGGTGACGCCGGCGTTTACCACTGCCTGACGGCGCAGCACGTCCCGGTAGAAGTCCGCCGGGATGTCGATATCGGTGAACACGTCCAGATCCGGAAGCCACCGGGTGCAGGTACCGGTCTTGCGCTTGCTGCCGGTCTGCTCCGTCCACTGCAGCTCTCCCACGATCTCGCCCCGCTGGAAGTGGAGGGTATACTCCTTGCCCTCACGCCAGACGGTGACGTCCATATACCGGGAAGCATATTGGGTAGCGCAGGCGCCCAGACCGTTGAGACCCAGGGAGAACTCATAGTTCTCGCTGCTGTCGTTGTTGTATTTGCCGCCGGCGTACAGCTCGCAGTACACCAGCTCCCAGTTATAGCGGCCTTCCTTCTCGTTCCAGTCCACAGGGCAGCCCCGGCCGGCGTCCTCCACCTGCACCGAGTGGTCGGCAAACCGGGTGACGGTGATGAGCTGACCGTGGCCCTCCCGGGCCTCGTCGATGGAGTTGGAAAGGATCTCAAATACCGCATGCTCGCAGCCGTCCAGGCCGTCGGAGCCGAAGATGACGCCGGGCCGTTTCCGGACCCGGTCGGCCCCCTTCAGGGACGAGATGCTTTCGTTGTCATAGGTCTTTTTTTTCGCCATATATTCCTCCTGCCCCGGCGGGGCAAAATAAGTCCGTAACGAATCTATTTTATCGCATTTTCCCTGTTCTGGCAAGCCTGACCCCAGGTATCCGGGTCAGGCGCAAATTTCGTCAAAAAATGACACCGGAAATGTACCTGGTACCATTTTGGCGCAACCACCCTTTTTCGCACGTTCAGGGAGTTTCGCACATTTTCCACAGCGTTTTCCACATCGTTATGTCAACGGTTATTTTTGCGGAAAATGTCGGTTTCTCTTCTCCGTGACGCACTGCGGGCGCACCCAAGGTGCGCCCGCAGGATATGGGAAGATTATTGCAATCGTGTGGATCGTTCCAGCCGCCGGAAGATCCGCCGCAGGGTCAACACCGACGCAACCGCCAGCACCACCTCGGCGCACAGCTGGGCATAAGCCAGACCATACAGGGGGAAAATGGCATTGAGAATCACCAGTGCCGGGATCTCCAGCACCACCTTGCGCAGCACGGCAAATACCAGTGCGCTGCTGCCCATACCACAGGCCTGGAACACGCCTACCGCCAGGAAATCCACACACAGGAAGGGCTGGGCCAGGGAAAGTCCCCGGAGGAACTGCCGGCCGTAGGCCACAATGGCGGCGTCCTTCATAAAGAGGGAGATGATGGCGCTGGGGAAGATCCAGCACAGGGCCGTCACCGTTGTCTGGAAGATCAAGGAGATCTTGGCGCTGAAGCGCACCGTCTCCTTCATCCGCTTGTGGTTGCCGCTGGCGTAGTTGTAGCCCACCAGGGGCATTACTGCCTGGCTGACACCCATGGACACATACATGGGCACCATACTCACCCGCTGGGCAATGCCCATGGCCGCCACAGCAGAGGCGTCATAGGAGGCAGTAAAGTTGTTGAGCACCGTCATGCCCACCACGTTCAAAAGGTTCTGGATGGCAGCGGGTACACCCACGCCGCACACGCCCAGCACGATATCCCGGCGGAAGGAGAACCATCTGGGGTTGATGCACACCAGCGTCTTGCCCCGGCGCACGGCAATGAGCGTCAGGAAGTACAGGCACGCCACGCAGTTGGACACGAAGGTAGCGCAGCCGGCACCGGAGGCCCCCATATTCAGGCCCCAGGGGAGAATGAAGATGGGGTCCAGAACGATGTTCAGAAGACAGCCACTCATGGTGCCGATGCTGGCGTGCAGGGAAGAACCCTCTGCCCGGAACAAATACGCCATCACCACGTTGAGGATGGAGGGGGCTGCGCCCAGACACACCGTCCAGCGCATGTAGGCAGCGGTAGCCTCCATGGTACCGGCATCGGCGCCCAGCAGACGCAGCAGGGGTGTAAAGAGCACCGTCACCCCCAGAGAAAACAGCAACCCGCTGAGCAGGGCGCAGTAGAAGCCGAACACAGAGGAGCGCCGCACCGTATCCTGGTTTCCGCTGCCCATGGCCCGGCTCATCATACTGGATGCGCCTACACCAAAGAGGTTATTCACCGCATTGAATGCCAGCATCACCGGTGCCACCAGCGTCACCGCTGCGTTTTCCACAGGGTTATTCAGCATGCCCACGAAGAAGGTGTCCGCCATATTGTAGAGCACCATCACCAGCGAGCTGATGACACCCGGTACCGCCAGGGTCACCACTGCCCGGGGTATGGGTTCTGTTTCAAATAATAGGGTTTTATCTGTTTGCCGCATAATTCCTTCCCTTTTTCCTTGCTTTATTATATAGTAAGTAGTAGTATACCCCTTGGGGTTAAAAAAGTCAAAGAAATGCGCTTAACGGCTTTTTGTCGGAGGCGCGCTTTTTCTGTGCGCCATTTTTGCGGCATTGTCCGTATAATGATGAGCTGAAACCATTGAAACAGCAAGGGAGATCCTTCCATGTGGTCATCGATATTTAAGCGGCCGCTCCGCTCATCCCAGATTATCCTCTTTGGATTTGCCGGTGTCATTCTGGCCGGAGCACTGCTGCTGATGCTGCCCGTATCCAGCAAAACCGGCGTGGTCACACCGTTTCTGGACTGTCTGTTCACCTCCACCTCGGCGGTGTGCGTTACGGGTCTCGTTTTATTCGACACCGCCACCTATTGGTCGGCCTTCGGCCAGGCGGTGCTGCTGGTGCTGATCCAGATCGGCGGTATGGGCGTGGTCACCGTAGCCATTGCCATCACTATCGCATCGGGCAAAAAGATTTCCCTGATGCAGCGCAGTACCATGCAGGATGCCATTTCCGCCCACCACGTGGGCGGCATCGTGCGGTTCACCAACTTTATCCTTCGGGGTATTTTCCTCATTGAACTGCTGGGCGCCCTGGTGATGGCGCCGATATTTATCCGGGATTACGGCGTGGGACACGGCCTGTGGATGGCGGTGTTCCACTCCATCTCCGCCTTCTGCAACGCAGGCTTTGACCTTTTGGGGGAGGGGGCACCCTTTTCCTCCCTCACCGGCTATGCTGCCGATCCGGTGATCAACATCACCATCATGTTGCTGATCCTTGTGGGCGGTCTGGGCTTTCTCGCCTGGGCGGACGTGTGCCACAGCCGTTTCCGGTTCTCCCAATACCGGATGCAGAGCAAGGTGATTCTGGCCACTACCGCCGTGCTGATCCTTGTACCGTCGCTGTATTTCTTTTTCTTTGAGTTCCAGAACCTGCCCTTGGATCAGCGGATCTGGGGTTCGCTGTTCCAGGCCGTTTCCCCCCGTACCGCCGGATTCAATACCCTGGATCTGACGCAGATGAGCGAAACAGGGCAGACTGTGATCTCGCTGCTGATGCTCATCGGCGGCTCTCCCGGTTCTACCGCAGGCGGTATGAAAACCACCACCGTGGCAGTCCTGATGGCCAGCGCCGTGGCGGTGTTCCGCCAGCGGGAAAACGGGCAGTTTTTCGGCCGGCGCATTGCCGACGATACCCTGAAAAATGCCGCTACCATATTCATCCTGTATATCACCCTGTTTTTCTTGGGCGGCATGATCATCAGCCGGGTGGAAGATCTGCCCCTGGTGGCCTGCCTTTTTGAAAGTGCATCGGCGGTGGATACGGTAGGCCTGACTCTGGGCATCACACCAGGACTGGGCACGGTGTCCAAGCTGGTGCTGATCCTGTTGATGTTCGTGGGCCGGATCGGCGGCTTGACGCTGATCTTCGCCACGCTGCCTGCCACCAGAAACATTCAGGCAAAACTGCCTTTGGAAAAAATCACTGTGGGTTAAGGAGGCCTCCTGATTATGAAATCCATCCTGCTCATCGGTCTGGGCCGTTTCGGCCGCCATATTGCCATCAAGCTCCGGGAACTGAACCATCAGGTGATGGCGGTAGACCACGATGAAGAAAAGGTGCAGGAGATCCTGCCCTATGTCACCAACGCCCAGATCGGCGACAGCACCAGCGAGAGCTTTCTCGCTTCCCTGGGCGTGGGCAACTACGATGTGTGCATCGTAGCCATCGGCAATGATTTCCAGAGCTCTCTGGAAACCACGTCCCTGCTGAAGGAACTGGGGGCCAAGCTGGTGGTATCCCGGGCTTCCCGTGACGTCCACGAGAAGTTCCTGCTGCGCAACGGCGCTGACGAGGTGATCTATCCGGAAAAGCAGCTGGCCAACTGGACCGCCATCCGTTACAGCTCCGACCATATTCTGGACTACATCGAGCTGGACGGCGAGCACGCTGTCTATGAGGTGAGCATCCCCTCCCATTGGATTGGCAAAACCGTGGGAGAAATGGACATCCGCCGGAAGTACAACATCAACATCATGGGTCTGAAGGACGGCGACAAGCTGGAGCTCACCGTAACACCCGACACGGTGCTGGAAGAGAGCAAGACCCTGCTGGTGTTGGGTCGGTACAAGGATATCCTGCGGTGCTTCCGCCAATAAGCCCTCATAAAGTTAAAAAACAGCACCGGCAGCCTTTGGCTGCCGGTGCTGTTTTTCGCTTTTCCCGGAACCGCGATACCGGGGAAGAAAAAGGGATGTTCGGGTCCTCAATTACAGAATCATGGCCAGGAAGTCCTTGAGTCCCAGACCGAACACCAGGATGATGCACACGGGAACACCGAACTTGGTCCAGTAATACAGCCAGTTGGGGAAGGTAGGCTTGTCGCTGCCCTTGTTCAGCTCCTTCAGAGCCTCCAGCTTGGGCAGAGTAAAGAGGTACGCGATGAGAACCAGCATGGAGCAGATGGGCTGCAGGGTAGAACCAAACAGCTGGTCCACAGCCAGCAGGTAGTTCAGGCTCAGCACGGCGGGGATGGCCAGAAGCAGCTGGACTACCGCGAAGATGATAACGGACTTTTTCCGTTCCATCTTGAATTCATCCACCATGGTGGCGATGATGACCTCATAGCCGGAAGCATCGGACAGATACGCGGCAATGATCACCAGGACGAAGAACAGGAAGCACAGGATCAAACCGCCGGGGATCTGCTTGAAGATCTCAGGGACGGTAATGAACATCAGGTTGGGACCGCTGTCCACCTGGATGCCGAAGGCATAGGCGGCAGGGAGGATCATGAATCCAGCCAGCAGACCGGCACAGGTATCGCCGATGGCAGTCTTTACGGAGGTCTTCATCAGGTTGTCGGAATCTCTCATATAGCTGCCCAGGATCACCATAAATGTACCGCCCAGGCACAGGGAGAAGAACGCCTGACCCATACCTGCCAGCACTACGTCCGGGGTGATCTTGCTGAAGTCAGGTACCAGATAGAAGGAGAGGCCTTCCAGGGCGCCGTCCAGGGTAATGACGCGAACGGCAATGACAATCATGATGACAAAGAGGATGGGCATGCCGTACTTGGACAGCCGCTCCAGGCCCTTCTGCAGGCCGAACATGCAGCACGCGCTCACCAGAATCACCACGATGGCCGTGGTCACATACTGTGCCACCGGGCTGCCCAGCAGGGTGCTGTTGAACAGTTCGCTGGCAGATTGTCCTTTCAGCTGACCGCTGACAGAAGCCACTGCGTAGTAGACCGCCCAGCCGATAACCACGGAATAAACAGACAGGGACATCACCAGGCCCAGGGTATTAAGCCAACCGAAGAATTTCCCGCCCTTGATGCCGGAGGCTTTGAAAAATCCCAGCGGCCCTCTGCGAGAGGAACGGCCTGCCGCCCATTCCACCATCATAATGGGAAGTCCTACCAAAACAATGATGATCAGATAGCAAAATACAAAGGCACCGCCACCGAACATACCTACCATGTACGGGAAACGCCACAGGTTGCCAAGGCCCACTGCGGCACCTACCATGGTCATCAACACGCCAAATCCTGTCTTGAATTGCTCACGCGAGGTTTTTGGAGTTGCGGACATATTGTTCCCTTCTTTCTCTCTTATAAATTTATTTCTCCTGGTATCTCCTGGTTTATGCGACTGACTTACGCCCCCCTTCGACGGTTAAATTGTAGCACAATCGCAAACACAGCGTCAATATAATTGTAGACTATTTTAACCTGCATGAGGCAATTTCTTGCAATTTGTACGTCTTGCACTCTATTTTTTTGTGCATATTTTTGAATTTATCCTTGATTATTGGCTTAATTTTTGTTATACTCTTGTTGTGAGAAAATATTGTATACGATTTATTTGTCGCCGCGTAAAATTTTGCACACAATTTTTAGACTATATGGGGAGTCGCATATGACAAATCATCTGTTGAACCTGCGGCCCGGGCAAGTGCCGCATACTACATATAAAAAAGCCATCCTTGCCGTGGGCGCCACAGAGGGACACGGCCCCCATTTGCCCACAGGGACGGATCTGTTCATCGCCCAAGGGATCACGGAAGATATCGCCGCCTGTTTTGATGACATGTTGGTTCTGCCTGCCCTGTCCTACGGCGTCAGCGATAACCACATGATGTTCGATTTTACGTTGTCCCTGAGCCCGGAAACCTTGATCGCTGTATTGCAGGACATCCTGGAATCCCTTTTTATCCGGGGTATATTTCGGGTGATCCTCATCAACGGCCACAACGGAAATACAGCGCCTATCGAAATCGCCGGCCGGCGGGCCCACCAGCGCCATCCGGAGCTAAAGGTGGTCTCCATGCCCGCCTGGTGGACTTGTGCAGAAAGGCTTCTGCCGGCCGGCACACTTTCCGATGACTCCGGTTGGCACGCCGGTGAGATGGAAACTGCCGCCGCTTTAGGATATTTTCCGGATTTGGTAGACATGTCCTTAGCCCAGGACTGCCCGCCCCGCCTGCCCTACAGCCCGCTGCTGGATGTAAAGTATACCATCGCAGAAATGAGCCGAGTGGGCAACGTAGGCCGCTCATCCCGGGCCAGCCGGGAAAAGGGCCTGGCCATCCGGGAAGCGCTGAAGCAGGAAGCGGTGCGCTTTATCCGGCGTTTGGACGAGATGGATTGGGACTATGCAGTAACACAGTCGCCGCAATAAAGGCCCCGACAGGAGGAAAGCATTTATGAAAATCATCACCGCAGAGCAGGCCGCCCAGATGGTGCAGAGCGACAGCGTCCTGGCCGTTTCCGGGTTCATGCTGGGAGGCGTGGCAGACGAACTGCTGGACGCCCTGGAGCGGCGTTTCATACAAACCCAACAGCCCCGCGGTCTCACCGTTATGGCAGCCGGCAGCGTAGGAGACTGGGCGGACGGCGGACTGAATCATCTGGCTCACGACGGATTGATCCGGCGGCTCATCGAAGGCTTCCTGGGCGCTGAACCAAAGCTCAACGCCATGGTGCAGGACAATCGTATCGAATATTACAATTTCCCCATCGGTGTCATCAGCGCCATGTTCCGGGCTCTTGCTCAAGGGAAAAAGGGCGAGTTGACCAAGCTGGGGCTCCATACTTACCTGGACCCCCGGCTGGAGGGCGGCGCGTGTACATCCCTGTGTCAGGAAAAACTGGTAGAACTGGTGGAATTGTTGGGCGAGGAATATCTTTTCTACCACGCCCCCAAAATCGACGTTGCTCTGGTGCGGGGCACCTATGCCGACGAGAAAGGGAACATTACCTTTTCCCGGGAGACTGCGCCTTTGGAGACAAGCTATGTAGCCATGGCCGCAAAGGCCTGCGGCGGAATCGTCATCGCACAGGTGGAGGATGTGGTTCAGTTTGGCTCCTTGTCTTCCAGAGAGGTGGAAATCTTCGGCAACCTTGTGGACTATGTGGTGATTTGCTCCGATAAGGAAAAGTTCCATCGCCAGACCGTGCAGTACTATTATCATCCCGCCGTATCCGGGGAGGTGCGGGTGCCGGAATCCTACGCCGCTCCGCTGCCCCTGGATGTGCGGAAGGTAATCGCACGGCGGGGCGCCCTGGAACTGCAGGAAGGGAACACCGTCAACGTAGGGATCGGCATTCCCGAGGGAGTTTCCTCCGTAGCCAGAGAAGAAGGGCTGGATATCCTGTTCACAGCCGAAAGCGGTACCATCGGTGGCATGCTGCTGGGTGGATATTCCTTTGGTGCCGGCATGAACAACTGGGCCGTCACGGACGCCAATACCATCTTTGATTTTTATATGGGCGGCGGCCTGGACATCACCTACCTGGGCATGGCCCAGGTAAACGCCGCCGGCGATGTGAACGTGGCCCGCTTCGGCAACGTGATGAAAGGCAGCGGCGGCTTCGTGAACATTTCCCAGCCCACCAGGCACGTGGTATTCTGCGGCACTTTCACCGCAGGCGGCTTCCAGGCAGATATTTCCCCCGAAGGGACTTTGTCCATCCACCAGGAAGGGAAGAGCCCAAAATTCGTATCCGACGAAGACCTGATGCAGGTCACCTTCAGCGCCCGATACGCCGTTGAGAGCGGCCAGCAGGTGGAATACATCACCGAGCGCGCCGTATTCCGCCTTACGCCCCAGGGCATCATGCTCACAGAGATCGCCCCCGGCGTGGACCTGCAGCGGGATATTCTTGACCAGATGGGTTTTCGGCCGCTGATATCTCCCCAGCTGAAAGAAATGGACCGCCGGCTGTTTCTGCCCCAGATCATGGGTCTGAAAACCGCTCTTAACAGCAATTAATTCCACCGCAAAGTTTCATACGGTGCAAAAATAATCAGAAAGGATGAACCATGTATGAGCCGAAGTTTTGCCAAGCGAACCACATCCGTCAAATTGTCTCCCATCCGCGAGGTGTTCGAAATGGCTTCCCGCACCCCCGGCCTTGTCCGTCTGGAGGTTGGCCAGCCTGATTTCGCCACCCCCCAGCACATTCTGGACGCAGCCAAAGACGCTCTTGCCGGCGGTCATTTCGGCTATTCCAGCTCCAGCGGCAGCGAAGAAGCCAGAAAAGCTCTGCTTCAGCGCATGCAGGAGGATTACGGCATCTCCTTTGATCCCGCCAGTCAGGCCATCATCACCGTAGGCGCCAGCGCCGCCCTATATCTGACGCTTCACGCACTGGTGGAGGATGGCGATGAGGTTCTGCGTCCGGACCCGGGCTGGGCCCAATACGACGGCGTCACCATCGACTGCGGAGGCACCCCCGTTCTTTATCCTCTGGAGGAGGCCAGCGGCTTCAAAACCATCGATTTCGATGCCCTGGAAAAGCTGGTGACCCCCCGGACCAAGGTGATGATCCTGTGCAATCCCAATAACCCCACCGGCGGTGTTCTCGGCCGCCAGCAGCTGCTCAAAGCCTATGAGTTTGCAGTAGATCACGACCTCTACCTCATTGCCGATGAGGCTTACAGCGCCATCATCTACGGTGATTCCTTCGTCCCCATGCTCCAGCTGGTGGACGACAAGAGCCGCATCATTACATTGGGCAGCGCCTCCAAAAACTACGCCATGTGCGGCTGGCGCATGGGCTTCGTCATTGCCGACGCCGAGATTTGTTCCCACATTTCCGTGTTCCAGTCTCTTACCAACCTGTGCCCGCCGGTTCTGAGCATGATGGCTTATGCCGCCGCTCTCAGCGGTCCCCAGGATGCCACGGTAGCCATGCGGCAGGAGTACACCCGGCGCAGAGAGTATTTCATCAAAGCGCTCAATGAAATCCGCGGCTTCCACTGCCACGCCCCGGAAGGTGCCTTCTACGCCTTCGTGGATGTCAGCGAGCTCACCAACGACGACGTTGCTTTCTGCAAGCAGCTCATTCAGGAAGTGAAGGTCACCGGCATCCCCGGCAGCTCTTTCGGCCCCCAGGGCAAAGGACACGTCCGTTTTTCCTATGCTGCCAGCATGGAGAGCCTCCAGGAAGGAATCCGGCGGTTGAAGGCCGCCTTCGGCGAAAAATAAAAACCTCTTTCATGTGTTTTTCCTCAAAAAGATGTGCGGTGCAGCAGCTGCTGCACCGCACATCTTTTTG